>JAIPFP010000185.1 GCA_021736575.1 Pirellula sp.
TTCTCAATCGGTACATTTCGGCGGCGCAGGAAATCAGCCGAGTTGCGATGGGTGGGAAACAACGTAGCCCAGGTGGCAACACCATACGATTGCCCGCAGACCGAACTCAAGACACGCATATCGAGGGCTTGCCTCTGGGCACTCGCGGAGGCGGCAGCGTCGAGCATACATTTGCTCGCGATGGCCAATATGAAGTCCAAGTGCGATTAGCCCGAGATAGAGACGAAGAAATCGAAGGCTTGAAAGAAAAGCACGAACTTGACTTTTTACTCGATCGAAAGCGAGTCCATCGCCTGACAATCGAGCCACCTAAAAATGGCGATTTTACGAACGTGGACAAGAATCTAAAAGTTCGCTTCCAAATCACGGCGGGACCACATCAAATCGGTGTGACCTTTCCGCAACGCGGCGGTTCGTTGCTTGAAATTCGGAGGCAACCGTTTGACGCTGCATTCAATCGACATCGACACCCTCGCCGTGAACCCGCCATCTATGAAATTGCGATTGTCGGCCCGTTCGAATCCTATGCGCCTGGCGATTCACCTAGTCGACGCAGGTTGTTTGAAGGGTTCGAAGGCATCGAGACAGTGGCTTCTGCAACTACAACGCAGCGCAGCGCGCTCGCAAAACAAATACTTGCACGCGTAATGCAACGTGCGTATCGACGTCCGATTGACGAAGCGGACTTTGCAACGCCCATGCGTTTTTTTGAAAACGCTTGCGAAACGCAAGGATTTGATTCCGGGATCGAACTCGCTCTATCCGCCATTCTAGTAAGCCCGCATTTCTTGTTCCGTGTCGAAGAAACACCTGTGGATGCCAAGGCCGGATCGATCTATGCCATCAATGACTACGAACTCGCGAGTCGCCTGTCTTTCTTTTTATGGAGCAGTATTCCAGACGATCGCCTTCTTGAATTGGCAAAATCGAATCGACTGCATGAAGCAGATGTGTTGAAAACCGAAGTCGACAGAATGTTGCAAGATGCTCGTTCCAAATCGTTGGTGGAGAACTTTGCTGACCAATGGCTTTACCTGCGCAACCTGGATTCGATTCGGCCAGACCTGCGACTGTTTCCTGACTTTGATGACAACCTTCGCCAAGCGTTTCGGAAAGAAACGGAGCTCCTATTCCAATGCGTGCAACGGGAAGATCGAAGCGTGTTGGATTTGCTGACAGCCAATTTCTCATACTTGAACGATCGTTTAGCGCGTCATTACCGCATTCCCAACGTAATTGGCAGCCATTTTCGTCGCGTTGAATTGGAGCCAGCAAGTCATCGCGGTGGATTGTTGCGACACGGCAGTATCCTGACGGTAACTTCGTACGCGACGCGGACGTCTCCCACGATACGCGGGCATTGGATTCTCAAGAATATCTTGGGTAATCCACCACCTCCTCCCCCACCTAACGTCCCTGCATTAAAGGAAAAGCAAGATGTCGCGAACTTAACCGTGCGAGAGCGATTGGCAGAGCACCGATCGAATCCAGCTTGCGCAAGTTGCCATAACTTGATGGATCCGATCGGTTTTTCACTCGATCATTTCGATGCGGTCGGACGATGGAGGAGTCATGAAGACGAGCAGCCCATCGATGCGTCAGGGAGCATGCCGGACGGATCCATTGTGCGGAGTGCAGATGAGCTTGAATCCGCGATCTTGAAGCAAAGTGAGCTTTTTGCGCAGACGCTGACGGAAAAACTTCTTACATTTGCATTAGGACGGGGCGTCGAATCCAACGACGGCCCGGAAATCCGTCGCGTCGTGAGTTTCTCTCGCTCGCAGGATTACCGTTTTTCGTCGTTGATCCAAGGTATCGTTGCAAGCAAACCTTTTCGAATGAGGACCGCACCGTGATCGGAATGAAGAATGCTTTGTCGCGTCGAACTCTGCTGCGAGGGACAGGTGTGGCCATCGGCTTGCCATTGCTCGACGCAATGATTCCCGCCATGACGGCTCAAGCTTTGACACCGGCTGCACCCAGCCAACTGCGGCGACTCGGGTACGTGTACATCCCCATGGGTTTCAATCCGGCTCCGTGGATCCCACAGGGGGACACACTGGACACGCTTCCTCCGACGTTGCAGTCGCTCGAATCCATCAAGAAGCAAGTAACCGTCATCACGGGAATGGATTTGCAGAACGCATATCCAGGATCGCACGCCACGTCCAATTCGGCTTTTTTGAGTGCGGTGCAAGCCAAACGAACCGAAAGCTCCGACTACTTTCTCGGCACAACGGTCGATCAAATTGCTGCCCGCCAAATAGGCCAGCAAACTCAGTTGCCATCGCTCGAGCTCTCCATGGATTTGCTCTCGATGGTTGGCCAATGCGACAATGGCTATGCATGCGTTTATCAAAACAATTTGTCTTGGTCATCTCCTACAACGCCACTGCCTTCGGAAGCCCATCCACGCGTCGTCTTCGAAACGCTCTTTGGTGAAGGAGGCAGTCCAGTCGAGCGCCGAACGGCTCTTGAGCAACGAGCCAGCTTACTGGACTCCGTGACAACGGAAATGCAGCGGCTGAAGCTAAAGCTTGGAGCGAGCGATCGCAACAAAGTGGACGCATATATGGATAGCATACGTGAAGTGGAACGCCGAATCCAACTTGCAGAGGCAAGCGTATCGGACAATCCGCTTCCAGACCTAGATCGCCCATCTGGAGTTCCAGCGTCCTACGCGGATCACGCGAAATTGATGTTCGATTTGCAATTGCTCGCCTTCCAAGGTGATATCACTCGTGTGGTCACATTCCAACTAGCGCGTGAAACAAGCAATCGAACTTATCCTGAAATTGGAGTTCCGGAACCGCATCATCCGATCACGCACCACGGCAAGAATCCTGAAAAACTGGCGAAGGTCGCCAAAATCAATCAGTTCCATGTCTCACTATTCGCAGAGTTCTTGCAGAAGTTGCAGGACACCCCTGAGGCAGGCGGTTCGCTGCTGGATCACACACTGTATCTTTATGGAAGCGGGATGGGGGATTCCGACGCGCACGATCATACCAATTTACCGATCTTGGTAGCCGGCGGAGCGGCGGGCAAGATGCGCGGAGGACGTCACATCAAATACGATACACCCGTGCCGCTTGCGAACCTGCACTTAACGCTTTTGAACAAGGTTGGCGTTCCGCTAGAAACCTTTGCAGACAGCAACGGCAAAGTGGAAACGCTGTTCGATCCAATTACGCTCTAAGGCGTGCGGCAGACAGAAAACTACCCATCATGACCCGATACCTAAAGGCTTGTTGCTTTAATGGTAACCCGAAGCGTGCGCGAGGAATTGTCAGTCCCTCACTTACGTTTCGGGTTGTGATATTACCTTTGGCCATGTTGAATCATATTAAAGCAACGAGCCGTAACGCGTCGGGTTGGGATACTGCAATCTGCCGCCCGCCAAAGGCTCTGAATTCCCTCCCCTTTCAATCTTATGATGCCTTCCTTTTTCAGTAGTAACTTGTCTGCCAGCCGATTGAGACCCACCGTTTTTGGAATGATCCTTGTAGGCCTTGCATTCCATGCGCATGCCGCAGGAGAAACCGATCTGGTCGATGCCGCCGAAAGGCAAGATTGGGTAGGCGTAAAGACGCTTCTCAAGGTGGCCAGTCCGAGCGTGAAGCAAGTGCAAGCGGATGGGATGACCGCATTGCATTGGGCCGCTTTTTGGCGAGACCTCAAGACGGTTCAAGCATTGCTCGAGGCGGGAGCAAGTGTCAACGCGAGCAATGAATACAGAGTCACCCCACTTTCGATCGCTTGTGAAAATGGGGACGCGTCGGTCGTACGAACACTGCTGAAGGCTGGGGCCGATGCCACGCTTGAGTTGCCTGGTGGCCAAACAATGTTGATGACTGCCGCTCGCAGCGGTAGCCCTGAAGTGTTGACGATGCTCGTCGACTCCGGACTCGATGTAAACAAGTCCGAGCGGCGTGGACAAACAGCGTTGATGTGGGCGTCTGCTGCTGGGAACGCCGATTCGGTAGGAGCTTTGCTCAGTCATGGGGCTGATCCCAATTTGAGAATCAAATCGGGCTTCACTGCACTGCACTTTGCGGCCCGCGAAGGCAACTGGCCGGTGATCGAGCGGTTGCTCCAAGCGGGTGTCGATATCAATGCGGTTATGGAACCTGAAAAGTCATTTGAACGTGCGCCTCGCAAGGGCATGTCCGCATTGTTGCTTGCAATCGAAAGCGGACACTATGAAGTCGCGATTCGACTGGTGGATGCTGGCGCAGACCCAAACGACCAACGGAGCGGCTTAACCCCACTCCATTCGCTCTGCTGGGTGCGAAAGACCAAAGTTGGCGATAATCCCGAAGGCGACCCTTCGCCGCGTGGCTCGGGAGCATTGACGGCCCTGCAATTCGTACGTGAACTGGTCGGTCGCGGAGCGGATGTGAATAGACCGTTGGAAAAAGGGGAAGGGGGCCGAGCACTTTTGAAACCCAAAGGCTCGACACCGTTTGTTTATGCGGCCAGGACTGCGGACCTATCATTGATGAAAGTGCTTGTTGAGTTGGGAGCCGATCCCAACAAGGGTAACGCGGATGATTGCAAACCGATCATCACGGCAGCAGGAGTTGGAGTGACAGCAGTGGGAGAGGAACCCGGGTCGGTTTCGGAAGTACTTGAAGTACTTCAATACCTCATCGAATTAGGGGCGGATGTGAATGCGGTCGACGCAAATGGCGAAACAGCCATGCACGGGGCAGCCTATCGCAACTATCCCGAGGTCGTCGAATTTCTCTCGCAACACGGAGCAATGTCTTCGGTTTGGAATAGTAAAAACAAATATGGCTGGACTCCGATCATGATCGCTCAAGGAATGCGACCGGGCTCATTCAAGCCATCGCCCGACACGATTCGCGCATTGCAATTGGCGCTTGAGTAGGCAGTAGTCGACCTTATCGGGCCTGCCTAAGCACATCGGTATGAGTCTTCGAGTGAAACAAAATGATAGCCGAAGGGCGATAGCCCCGGTTCTCGACGAATGTCAAGCAATTGGAAAACCGGGGCTATCGCCCAATGGCTAATTGGGTTGAAAAACAGTTGCGGGCCTGCTTAGCCGCCGAAACCGCTGTAGCGTTTCAATCCGAAGTGGTACAAGACACGCGACATTACCATGAAAAACAAGGTCCACGATATCAACAGGATCAAGTCGATTACCAATTGTGTCCCTTGAACCTTGCCCAAAAATACCGCAGCAGGAAAGTAGGCGAGGTACTTGATCGGAAGATAGTTTACGATGGTAAAAAATGGCTCAGGCAAGATCTCGAGCGGGAACATATGCCCGGACAAGAAAAACTGGAAGAGCATGTAAACAAATAACAACGACGAGACCTCCAACATCCAGAAGCCGACCAAACCAATACACGCCTCCAAATAAAATCCCATCGAGAAACTGAGTAAAAGGGACATGACGAACGCGGTGAAGGTCCACAGGTCAGGAACACCGTTCGTAAAAAAGCTTCGGCACAAAAAAAAGACCACGGCAAAAGGGAGAGCAGCAACCGTGAAGTACGCGACCTTATGTGCAACTCTTGACCAAAACAAAAAGGAGATTAAGTCGATCGGCTGAATCAGGAATTTCTTGATTTCTCCATCCCGAATTTTTAACGCGATACTAGATGAGAGTCCAGGCATCGAGGAAAACGCTCTGGCGACCATGGTTAGCAGATAGTAAGCCACCATGTCAGGGAACGAAAATCCCGACAATCGCGCCGCAAAGGGATCGACGGGGTTGATCGATTGAAAGATTGCCCACCAGAGGAATATTTGCGTGATGATCGGTAGGAATCGCAGGAGCGTGCCAAGCACAAAATCACCTCGATATGCTAGGCGCTCAGCCAATGCGATACGAAGGATCATCCATCGTGTTTGAATCGGTTCCCACGGACTCACCTTGGAGTTCATCGAATCGTTCATGGTTTTGCCGATTCTTTGGATGCTCCAGAACCAATCTGGTCCGAGACATGTGTGTAGAGTTTCGAGATCGTTTCTTCCAACGGTGGATCCTCAACCGACATATCATCTATCGGATAGTTGCTTAGTATTTCGGCAAGGGTTTTCGACACCTCACTTCTCGGACACCGAAACGAAACACGAGGCAAAGCGAGTTTCTCCAGGTTGCCAAACCGCTCAAGACCGTTCGGGCTAGTTCCTTCCGACAATTGCAGCGTTATGATTTTGTCCCCCGAGAAACTATCGACGATACCGCTAAGTGACCCGTCGTACTGGATCTGCCCTTGGGCAATGACGACGACTCGTTTACACAGGGCTGCAATGTCTTTCATGTAGTGACTAGTCAGTAGAATCGTGATACTGCGTTCCTCTTGGTAGTACTTCAAAAACTGCTGAATTTTGTGTTGAGCGACTACGTCTAGTCCGATGGTTGGTTCGTCCAAGAACAAGACCTCAGGTCGATGAAGCAGAGCCGCAATCAACTCCATCTTCATGCGTTCACCGAGCGACAACTCCCTGACAGGACGCCCCAAGAGAGATTCGACGGTCAGCAGACTGGTCAATTCGTCGAGAGTTTTCTTGAACGACTCCGCGTCGATACGATAGATCTTTTGATGCAAACGGAACGACTCTTGAGCGGGCAAGTCCCACCACAATTGGTTCTTTTGGCCCATTACCAACGCAAACCGTCGACGGTATTCGAGACTGCGCTCCCATGGAACAAAGCCCATGACCGAAGCGTTGCCAGAGGTTGGGTAGATCACCCCAGAGAGGAGTTTCAGCGTCGTTGTCTTGCCCGCACCATTGGGCCCCAAGAAAGCGACAAACTCACCCGGTTCAACGCGAAGCGAAATGTTCCGTACCGCATCGACCGCTTTGGTTTCGCGATGCCAAAGCCCACGCAGCGCTTCGCGTAGGCCTTCTTTCTTTTGATAGACGCGATACGATTTTACGAGGTTGTCGATTTGAATGATTGGCATGTGGCGAATTATAGGCGGATGCTTGGATTAGCCTAGTCGTTAACAACACTCCCCAGGCCTTAAGTTTCATGCGATACTCGTTATAACATGCAAAAGGCAAACAAGAGGGACACATGAATTTATCGGCGAAACCTGCGGTTGTACTGCTCAGTGGTGGCTTGGATTCGGCTACTTGCCTGGCGATTTGCAAAGAGCAAGGCTTCAATCCGTACGCCATCAGTTTCCGCTATGGGCAACGCCATGCCATCGAATTAACCAAGGCGTCTACGATTGCAGAGCAAGCCAATGTTGCACAGCATGTGATCATCAATATCGATTTGGGGGCAATGGGTGGGAGCGCACTGACCGATGTTCGTATGGAGGTTCCCAAGCATGAGTCTGCGTCCGAGATCGGTACCGAAATCCCGATAACTTATGTACCAGCCAGGAACACGGTCTTTCTATCGTACGCCTTGGCTTGGGCCGAAGTGCTCGGTGCCCTGGACATCTTTATCGGAGTGAACGCACTCGACTATAGCGGCTATCCAGATTGCCGGCCTGAGTACATCGCGGCATTCGAAACGATGGCCAATCTAGCGACCAAAGCTGGGGTTTCGGGGAATCGGCTCCAGATTCACGTCCCGCTCATCCACATGAGCAAGGCCGAGATCATTCGATTGGGTTTGTCCTTGGGAGTCGACTATTCACAGACTTTATCTTGCTACGATCCGAGCGAACTGGGAGTGGCATGTGGCAAGTGCGACTCCTGTTTACTACGCATTCGCGGTTTCGAGCAAATTGGAATGCTCGATCCGGCGTCGTCCATTTAACGCGTTACCTTCCTGCAGTCGCGGACAAACTGCCGGAGAGATCGATTTGCTTCTCGGACCAAACTTTGCTATCCGAGGCAAATGCGCTTAGTCTATTGAGTTTTGTTTCGGCAGTGGGTTCTCCAAGCCCTTCCATTCCGGGTGCGCTACCCCAGACGATTCTAGGTCCAGATTTAGTGAAGATCTCCATCAGCCATCGCGATTTACCGACCTGAGGTGCTTTGTATACGTAGATTCGCGTTATTTGGGCGGCTTCACGCAGCGGCATCAAGAAAGCGCACAATCGAACGGCTTCCTCGACCCTCGAGTCTCCAAACGGCTTGCCCTCGACAAGATTGCTGTTCAGTTCCATGTTACCAGGGTAAATCGCGATGTACTTTGGGATATCATCGCTGCCAAAATTCTTTTGATCTAAAAGAACAGAGTCGACGTCGACCGCAAAGTGACGATCTTTGCCATTTGTTCCCTCCAAAGGTGGGAAACAAACCATGGCGACCGGCATCCTATATTCCAAGTTGATCATGACTTGGCCGGCCATCTTTTGAACACGATGCGTTTTTCGAACGCAAGGGTGAGCATCGAATACGCGAGCCAGAACAACAGGCGTTTTTGCGTCCAGCAACGACAAACTAGACAGCGAGCTGCCCGCGAAAACCTCATCCAATACGTTGGTACTTTTCAGCCACTTTGGTTGAGCGGTTACGTGAATGTTTTCTTTACTGAGACCATAGTAGGCCATGTCGAGCTTGGGTGCACCGTAGTATCTCCAGCCAAAATAGCCCACGACGCACAAAAGCAAAGGACCCACCATGCTTAAAAGTGCCGATCGGGGTACCGAACGAAACAATGTCGCGACTTGTCCCCAAAACATTGGTTGCGGTCGCATGTTCACTTCCGATGAAGCCATCGGGATTGCTCTGCCTTCCTGAAATCTGCAATAACGTTCAATTCCTGATCTTTACCTACCAGATCTGCAAATGCAACTGCAATTGCACTCCTGTTCTATCCCTTACCCCCTCGCGAACCCTCTCAACTAGGGTCAAAGCTTGGCCGCTCGTCGCTCCGGATGCGGCAATGAGATAATTTGGGTAAGTTGAGCTCAATCGCATTGCCCCCTCAGACGCTCCATTGAATCCTGATTGCTGAAGCAATTCGGACGCCTTGTAACCGTCTGGATTAACAAATGCTACTGCGGCTCGTTCCGGAAAACTAGGCTGCCGACTTCTCTTTACGATCCAAAAAGTCTGCTCGCGTTTCGTCAGCTTATCCACTTCGCCGGATTCCAATCGAAAAGTGGCTTCGAGTATTACCAATTCGTCGAGACTACTGACTCGGTGAGAGAATGCTAGCTGTCTTCCTGTTGCTTCTACGACTCGACCGTCTTTCGTAAGTAACTTGGCGGACTCAACGACTTGTCCAATATCCCCATCGTCCGTTCCGGCATTTCCACATAGGGCACCCCCGACAGTACCGGGAATTCCGACCAAATGCTCAAGTCCTCCGAGACCATTTCCAACGCAATAGGCTATCAGATGGGAAAGCTTGGCCGCACCACCGCATGTCACTCGATTTTCAAGACAGCTCATTTGGCTGAAAGCTGGGGACGAAAGGCAAAACGTCGCGCCGTCGAATCCCGATTCTCGTATCAATAAATTAGACCCGCCGCCCAAAATCCGCATCGGAATTGCATCGGCGTGGCAAGCTTGAACGACTTCGATCAGTTGCTTTTGGTCGTTTGGCTCAATCAAGTAACGCGTGGGTCCGCCGATTTGCAACCAAGTGAAAGGAGCAAGCGAATGGTTTTCACGAACGATGGTTGCAAACGAAAACGATACATTGGAACCCATCAATTGTCCTATCTTGCACCTGTGGATAGCCAGCAAATCTCAACAGACATGGATAGCTAGCCAGACTGTGGGAGACCCGACAATCGGGCCTCCCACATTTTACGCGCTCGGCAGATAAACGTACACTGCACCGCTATCTGCGTTTAGGCAGTACTTCGGAGGCCTTTCGAATCAACTCTTTGACTCGCCGCTCGCTTTGCATTCCGGTCAATGAAAATCGTTTCCAACCTTGATCGCTTTCACAAAAGACGACAATTTGTGGAAGCGTGTTGCCCTGCATGACCTGCTGGGCAATCTCGGGTTGGCTGTCTTTGTCGACGTGCGTGAAAACAACTTCTTTGAAATCACCCGCGCCTTTCATTGTGTGGATCGTCTCCGCTTTCATCGATTTACAAGCGGCACACCAATCCGCTCCAACCAAGACAACCAAGGGTTTCTTCTCTTCCTGCGCTTTACGATAGGCTGCATCGTAGGGTATCTGCTCGTCCGGATGGGTGGGAGCATTCAAAACAGCCAAAAGCGTCAGTGCTGCAACGTGCAACATACTGGACCTCTTTCCTTGTTAGCAATTCAAAAACCATCACTTGAAGCTGCGAGGTCCATCTCGCCGATCGCGAAAATCCGTTCGCGAGCGTGCAGGCAAGTGCGTTATCGCCGATCGATCCTGATGCAAAAAGTTCAAGGATGAGGATCAAATTCCAAGTCGAAAAGTGTTAAACTTTACGGCCTGGGCAAGATCAACCGGCGTCCGATAAGTTCGCAGAGTATAGGCGTCCGATCCGCCCCTGCAACCGCTTGGACTGCGTGACGAATGCTAGCTTCGCCCATTAGTCGCCTTAAACTTGTGACAAAAGGTCGCATTCGAACGAGTGATTTATTCAACATCCTGAAACGCCGGAGCATTCGATAAATCTTTGCAGTCGCACGACTTAACGACCGAACAAAAAACCACCCTTTAGAGCTAATGCGACACACCCAAAGGTGCTGGTTTCCTTGCTCCAACTTTGGGCCGAATGTTTTCCGGATTTTCCGAAAAATGATGCCGAAAACCCTTAACTTAGATGCTCTCGTCGACCCTTTCGGGGCAGGAAACCACCGAGAAAACAAGTAAGCATTACAAGCCAAAAGCCCGAACATTCAGGGCGACGGAAGTCATGAAAGTCGAGCAAATGGGGTGTTCGCGCAATCGATCCCTCTTTGTGAGCATGTTCGGCCAACCCGAGCGGCCATTGAGTGTTCAACCAATTCTCGTAGCCTGAAACGGCCCCAAGCCGAGCATCTTCTATCCCTTGCAACCAAGTCTGCCAATCACCAAGCCAAGTACTGCCTGCAAAGCTCCAGTCGCTATTGAAGGCCCAATCCGCAAGCAATTTGAGCCCAATGACGATCACCAGCAGATATGCGGAAACCTCGAAACGGGGGAATCGCTCGAGAAGTTTCACGAACCATGAAGCCGCGAATCGCATCAGAATCACGCCGAGAATCCCTCCGGTGACCACGACCCATAACTTGGATCTCTCCGAACCGGCGAGCGCCATCGCCGCCAAAATCGAATCGACTGCGAACGCGATATCGGTCAATTCAATGACAAGCACCGTTTTCCAAAAGAGAGCCATGCTGTGCGATTGGACGTTGCAAACGGCTCCTTCTTCGTAGGTCTTGTCTGGTTTCGATAAGACTCCATCGTGCGTAACCAGAGCTGCTGCAATGGGAAGGAGGGAACAAGGAAAGAATATCGCTACACACCTCGGAGGAAAGCCATGCGACGATCCGTTCCGAAAAAAATGCCTAACAGTTTCAACTTATCCACAAGATCGCCAAGAAAGCCTAGAATGTTGGTCGGCCATTGGTACACTAAGTCGCATCGGAAGGCGGATGGAGACGCACCGTAACCCTTTTTCTAACACCTTACCCCAGTCCCATGACCGATTCGCACACCCCCTCGGATTCCGATTTCGCTTCGGAAAGTCCCGCGCAACAAGCCGCTCCTATCTCGTCCGTCTCGGGAGGTCCAATCAACTTGGAACAAATCCGGCGGATGCGGGAAGCTCAGCAAGCGAGAATGGAACAAGACAAGAACAGGCAGCAAAGAGAAAAGCAATCTCGGCAAAATCGGCCACCCAAAGTCCCTACCGCTCAGGCTTCCGAGTCCGCATCTTTCAACTCTGGTGAATCGGTCGCAGCCGACTCAAGCAACGCAGCCGATTCACGCGGCCCAGCTCCGGAGGCAATCGATGCCGAAGCGGCAGCTCCGCGATATCGCTCGAACAAAGACTCCACTCCAGCGTTCGCCAAAGTGCCGGTCCCAAGCGCTCGCTCTGTCGTCTCCGAAGAAGAACGGCAAGCGTTGGATGATGAATTCTCAGGCGCTGACTTAAATAGCCTCATGATCGGCGATAGATCGTTGCGAGTTGGAGAACCTTTGGAAGACGGTTCACGGCGCCAAGGCAAAGTCATCAAGGTCCACAACGCCAATGTTTTCATCAGTCTT
Source organism: Pirellula sp. (assembly GCA_021736575.1). Taxonomy (GTDB): domain Bacteria; phylum Planctomycetota; class Planctomycetia; order Pirellulales; family Pirellulaceae; genus JBKCUI01. The sequence continues at coordinate 12,092 of JAIPFP010000185.1, forward strand.
GGCGGGCCGGACGAAGGGGTTGTTCCATTGCTGCAGTTCGACGCTCCACCCGTCGAAGGCCAAACCATTGATTTCTTGATTCGTTCTTTCAATCGCGAAGAGGGCTTGTACGAACTTTCCATCCCAGGCGAAACGGTCGCAGTGAATGATTGGGATGATTTGCAAGAAGGTGCCGCAGTCGAAGCGACAGTCGAAAGCGCAAACACAGGCGGGGTCGAGTGCAAAGTCGGATCTGTTCGCGGTTTTATCCCGATGAGTCAGCTATCCGAATTCCGCATCGAATCGGCTGCCGACTACATCGGCAAGAAACTCGTTTGCATTGTCACCGAAGTCAACCCTCGTCGCGGCAATCTTATTTTGA
>JAIPFP010000186.1 GCA_021736575.1 Pirellula sp.
CTTCTGTGTTGCAATGAGGATACACCAACACGCGGGCGCGGCTGAGTCGACAACCATCAATCAAACATGCGTGATTGAGGCTATCGCTAAAGATTACATCCTCCTTGGTAGCAAGAGATGCAAGGCTTCCTAAATTGGCAGCGTAACCGCTTGAAAAGACGATAGCCGACTCTGTCGCCTCGAACGCAGCGATCGATGAAACCAACTCGGCGTGGATTTGCGAGTGGCCAGTGATGAGCGGGCTCGCACCGCTTCCCACCTTGTTGGGCGGTGACGAACTCGAATACGCGGCGCGAATCAATTCCGGATGCCAGGCCAAACCAAGATAGTCGTTGGCTCCGAAGTTGATCGCCAGGCGACCGTTTCTCTCGATCGTGGTTGGCCCAACCGGGCGAGACACGACCACTTGCCGGCCTAGTCCTTTGGACGATCGCTCTGCCATCGAAAGAGCCAAATGGGACCAGAAATCCGTCTTTCGCGATTTATCCGGTAAAATATTAGGGTTGAAGTCGTTAGAATCGGAAATCGGGTTTGATTCGACTGGTTGCATACTCAATAATTAGAACAGTTAAATGAAGTTCTTGTTTTGTGATAGAGATGGATATTTGTCCGTCTGCGGGACAAGGAGGAATTGGAGCATACGAGTCTAGTCATGCAAATGCTAGAAACACAACTGCTGATCACCGATGACGACCGAGACTTTCGTATGTCGCTGGGGGAAGCTCTCACTCGACGCGGTTATCGGACGGTACTCGCAGCCGATGGAATTGAAGCACTTGAAGTGATTCGCAGCCAGCACATTCATCTTGCGTTGCTGGACGTACACATGCCCAGGTTGGATGGGCTGGGGATGTTGAAATCATTGCGAAACTCGAAACCGACGTTGCCGTGTATTCTGATGACGGCCCAAATGGATGAATCGATCGTAACACAAGCTCGCGAACTTCGAACGCATCAACTTCTATCGAAGCCTTTTAGTCTTAACCTCTTGGCCGACACGATTCGAAGTCTGCTCGATCAGTGCTATCGACAATAGACCGATCTAGCCCAGTTATTGTCGCAAGAATCGGGGCTATCGCCTGATGACGTTTTCGCGTCGAATGGGGCAGCAGCATTTTAGCCCAGGGCAATGACAACCTAGAATGTCGCTGCGCTATGCCCTGGGCTACTGTTGTTTAAGCCCGATGGGCGAATACGAGCGATTCCAACCACGTTCGGAATTTCTGCACGACGGCAGTTCGCTCGTGATGCTCGCAAACATACTTTCTAGAGTTCCTTGAAAGCTGCATCCAAACCGTTGGAGACGTGTGCAGTCGGAGAATGTTCTCAACGACTTGATCAACGCGGCCATCTCCAGACAATCCTCCAACAGATCGCGTTAGGAATTGATCGAAATCTTCCAGCGAGACAATGGGTGTGCCGCTTGCCGATGCCTCCAAGAAGACATTTGGAAATCCTTCGTAGTCTGCCGATCCTGTCGACAAGAAGAGCCAAGCACTCGACATTCGCTTGGACATTTCAGAGGCGGGCACGAAATCCACGATCGCTACATTAGGGGGCTTGGCATCGAGAATCTCGCGATAAACTGCGTCTTCACCCGGGTTGAGAATCATGGTGAATGGGATGTCCGGACAGCGAGCCGCGATCTCGATAGCAAGGTGTGGCCGTTTATGGAAACGATCGGCGCGCCCGATCCATAGGACACCGCTGCGATAATCGGGGCTTGTTTCGGCAGAGCGAAAGACGGTTGTATCAATAGGGTTGGGGATGTGGTTCGAACAAACCGGCTGAGTTTGAGAATCGGACTCAATACATTCCATTTCCTTCAATCGGTCGAGTTGAGTTTGCGTTTGACAAACAATATTTCGGCATAGCCGGAGGCATGCTTGAGCGTGTTCGCTTCGAACACCGTACCGATCAACAAATCCAACTTTTTCAAAAAGATTGCGATCCAAATCCGCGTTGGATTGAAGCCAAAGAGCGATGGGAATGTTTCGATCGCGTGCGAGTTCGCCAAGAATGGTCGAAGTCTGATTGACACCCAGCGTCACGATAGCGTCCGGATTAAAATGTTCGATGGCAACTGCAATCGAGTTCGCCTCCGAGTATCTTGGGAAAAAGACTTTCCGAAAGGCGAGCAGGGGGATCTTCCATAACAAGCCAAGTTGCAAAGCCTTAATCCTTGGCATTTTTCTGACGGAATCGATTTCGATCGCTTTGGAAACACTTTGGCGGATTTCGCGGCATGGTTCGCAAATAACATCGACTTGAACTCCTTGATACTTTCGTGAGTTGCAGGCGTATTCGCTTCGAACGAGGAATTGAATTTGATCAAGTTCGTTACCCGCGAGGCCTCGAGCGAGATTCCATGCAAAGGTTTCTAAGCCACCGATATTCCGTCCTGTTCCAGATTCGATCAACGGAAATGCGTTCAGTGCAACGATCGTAATTCGCATGAGTGGCTAGAACTTCCCAACAAACGGATACGGGATTTTCCGACTTCGAATCCGGCTTTGGTGAATCCACTTTCTCCATCGAAGAATGAGTCCTACCACTTTCGCTTGAAGCCATGGAAATCGGGCAAGCTTGTCGATGAGCTGTCGGCTGCGTGACCCCTGTTCAAATTGATTGAGAGCATTTGCCGACGAATTAGGATTCTCCATATGGGCGGACTCGGCTTCCGACCAAGTTTTGGTGTAGATCCATTGTTGGGGTATATGGGGTGAAACAGATTGGCCAGCAGTGGCTATAGAAAAAGTGAACCAGATTTTGTCGCTGAGTTGGCCTAGCGAAATGAATCGTTCCGACGAATTTGCGTAGTCAAACACATTCCAAATACCGCGGGGTAGATCGAGAGGGATCTCACACAGCCAAACACGATCGATGGTGAACCCTGAGGCAGAGTAATAGTCCGCATACAATGTTGGGGATACACTGTAAAAGCCATGCTCCACGCAGTTCGACGAAGGCGTTAAGTGAATCACCCTGCCGTTGGGTCGAACCATTCGAACACAGTGCCGCAGTCCTGCCGCGAAGTCGAAAACATGCTCCAGCGTGCCACTATCCAAAACTAGATCGAAGCGATTCAAAAGCGATAGCGGAGTTTGGGGATCATTCAAATCAAAAATCAAGTCAGATGACTCGTAATCTGAGACGTCAACTCGCACGACTTCATCAAAGCCCAAGCTTTTAAACAACCAATCATCGGACACAAACCCACGATTTGCAAGCGTTGGCTCACGGTGCAATTCGACCGGGATCGATTTGAGCCGCACATTGTGCTGTAAAGCCATCTCAGTGACCTCCAACGCCGTCACGTAGACGTGTTGTCGACCAAGTGTGAGGACCGAACCATAGAACGGTCGCTCGGCAGCTTCCGTCACCAACAAATGCACAGCTGCTTTAGCCAATCCCATATAGTGCGCACCTAAAACACCGTTTTCTCTCGCTCGCGAGTTCGGTGATGAATGGAAAGTAGTTTCAAAAACGAACTATACACTAAATCATTCACGTGTTGGAGCTACGCAAGCCGCGAAGCAGGCGGGTTTTTACCTTCATGACCTTGTGTCATGAAGGTAAAGTTTGGTCGGCTAGCAATCATGGTAAGACGGACTTCCTAGTCCGTCGAATTAACGTCGTGAGCTGAGGAAACTTTCTCACCCATGTGGCAAGCACATGGGGGCCGGGACCGCTGCGCGGTTTGACTCGGTTTAGCTGACCAAACTGGCTGTCCAACGACGCGAGGTCGTTGGGGCAGGGCCGCTCGCTGCGCTTGCGTTGAATGAAGGCTCGCTGGTGGAGCCACGTTGCCCTCGCAAGCCGATACAATGGGGCTTGCCCGGTCCTAAATTTTACTAAGCTCCGCGTTTCCAAGTGAGAGGTCTATCGTGGTTCCGTCCGATTTCTGCAGCCGTTCTTTAAAGTTAAACCGTCGTACGTGGGTCGCAAACGCCTCGGCTCAAGTTGGCATCTTAGCATTGAGCGGACAATGGGCACAGTCAGCCTGGGCGCAGCAAGGCGTCGCTCCACTCAATCGCTATCCACGAATGCTGCACGATTGGTATGTTGCACAAGTTAGGGCGGCGGAGCTCCGGCACGTTCAAAAGATCGAGAGTCTCAAGAACCGTGATGACGCCGAGAAATATGTTCTGGACGTTCAGAGAAAGATTCGTGATTGCTTTGGACCTGAGCCTCAGCGAACGCCACTCAATCCGCAGGTCACCGGCGTTGTCGAACGGGATACATATCGTATCGAGAAGGTTATCTTTGAAAGTCGCCCTAATTTCCAAGTCACTGCCAACTTGTATATCCCAAAAGTTGGAACGGGGCCGTTCCCATGTGTGGTTGGGTCGTGCGGACATTCAAGCAATGGCAAAGCCGCTGAAGCGTATCAGTCGTTTGCACAAGGACTAGCTCGACTGGGGTATGTCTGTTTGATCTTCGACCCGATCGGCCAAGGTGAGAGGTTACAGTACTTACAAGACGATACAAAGTCGCGTGTCGGAGTTGGAGTCAGCGAGCATATCCATGCAGGCAATCAACAGTTTCTCGTCGGTGAGTCGTTGGGTGCCTGGCGAGCTTGGGATGGAATTCGAGCATTGGACTATCTACTGACACGCAGCGAAGTCGATCCAATGCGGGTTGGGATCACTGGCAACTCCGGTGGTGGCACAATGACGACTTGGTTGTGTGGGCTCGAACGACGCTGGACAATGGCTGCACCGGCATGTTTTGTAACCACCTTTCGCCGCAATTTGGAGAATGAGCTGCCTGCCGATACGGAGCAATGCCCACCGCACGCGATTGCCCTCGGATTGGATCATTGTGATTTTTTAGCGGCGATGGCCCCCAAGCCTGTGATTATTCTTGCCAAAGAGCAGGACTACTTCGACGTGCGAGGTGCGGAAGAAGCTTACCAGCGTTTGAAGAAACTTTATCGGCTGCTCGGTGCCGAGAAGAACATCGCCCTGTTTGTCGGGCCAACGGATCACGGCTATTCTCAGGAAAACCGAGAAGCCATGTACAGTTGGTTTCATCATGCGGCGCAATCCTCGCTGACGGATGCGAACAAACAAGATTCGTTAAATGGCCTACTTGCGTCCACAGATTCCTTACAAGCGATTCGAGAACCCTCCCTCACGGTCGAAACGGACGAAACATTGCGATGTTCGCCGAGCGGTCAAGTTGCGAGCATTGCTGGGGCAGCGACCGTATTTGCCTCGACGAGGGACAAGTCGCGGCGATTAGCAAGAGAACGCAAGGCGATATCGGGTACCGAGTTGCGAACGGCAATTCTGGATGTATTGAAGCTACCGCTCGTACCATTGGATGCACCGGACTATCGCATTTACCGGTATTTGGGAGCGCGCGGTTATCCCAAAAAGAACTCGATTTGTTTCGCTGTTGAAACAGAACCAGGCATCGAAGCCCTTGTAACTCAGCTCACCGAAGTAGCGCGTGTTTCAAGACCCGCTTTAAGCGATCGCATCGCCGTTCTCTATTTGGCCGAGTACTCGAGCGATGACGAGCTTCGAAGCGAACCGATGATAAAAACATGGGCCGAAGATCGATCGCTCGATGTCTTTGCATGCGATGTTCGGGGGTGCGGTGAGTCGCAGCCAGACACGTGTGGCCCCAACTCATTTCGAAAGCCATACGGCAGCGAATACTTTTACTCCATTCATGGTCTGATGCTCGATCGGCCGCTATTGGGACAAAAAACCTGGGATGCACTCCGTGTTTTGCAATGGATGGAATCGCTTGGTTACAAAAGTGTTCAACTCGCGGGCCGTGGTCGCAGCTCACTGACGGCTACGTTCGCAGCAGTACTCTCACCTTTTGTTAAGCAAGTGACTCTGAAGTCCTCTCTCGAATCGTTCAGTGCGTTAGCGGAGTCCGAATACTACGATGCGCCGTTAGTCAGTATTCTGCCAAATGTGTTGGCTCAATTCGACTTGCCCGATTGCTATCGGGAGTTAATGGGCAAGCGATTGCAACGAACTTAAACTTCACATCAGTATTGCCAACCGAATCCTACATTCACAAACGAATTGGGGGACTGGTCATTCAGCCCCCAGCCGACCCGCGAGCCGATCTCTAAGTTTTTGTTAATGAGATAGTGTGCACCCGGGCTGAAAAAGTGCTGCGTTTTTTCTTTGGCTCGCCCGTCGGTGAATACGCCGAAGTATTCTGCATGGACCTTCCAACGCTCTCCAACTGGGACTTTGATCACGGTGGATGGAGCCCAAGCATTGAAGTTGTCTTTCTCTCGATTGTCAGTTCCATACCTCGTTGCAAAGTCCAAAACCCATCTGTTGGGAAGCGTCCATCCAAAAACATACGCTGCGGACAATTGCGTTGCCGTCACTTCGCCATACGTCGGCGTTAGTCCTTGGAGGATGAACGAACTTTGCGGCAGCAAACCGCGCTGGTCACTTACTAGTATTTTGGTTCCGTACAGCATTCGCGACTCTCTTTCGAGTTCGGGCTCCTCGGGCTCGTCGCTGGGGAGATTGCCCGAAACAGGACTACCAGCACCTCCAACTTCATAGTTCCAACCAAGTCGCAATTCCATGATTTCGCTGATGCCATGTCGAAGTACGATCTCTGGAAGGCTGTGCGTCTCGTAGACTCTGCGGTTGTCAATGAATGAGTAAGCGGACTCAAGGATCCACCGGCCGCTCTGCACCGTCGAGGTCGACGGTGTGAATGAATCTCGATCGGTCTCGATTTCTTTTGACTCCCCAACTTCCCCTCCGGTCTCTTGACCGACGCTGACGATCGGGGTTAGCAACAATGCAAAGAGGCAAGCAAAAGAGCGAAAAAAAGCAAAGTGTCTTGTCATGAGTAGACCTCGGTATCGAATGGGTTGACACAGAGATTTCGACCGACAAAATAAATCTACTTTATTCGATTAGCGAACTTTGAATTGCTAGCGAATTGTATTTTTGGAAATGCTGCAGCATACACCGGTCGGGCAAATTTTTCGGAACGGGCGAAGCGGGGCGAGGGGGAGAAAAAGCGCTGGGATCGCGCAAATTCATTGGGATTTCTAGTCTAGCGTGCGGCGAAATGTGGGTAAAGATGAGGCGTCTCGCCCATCGATTCACGAGCGAGACGCTCGTGCCACGCGATGGTAACCCGACGCGTAATCGAGGAGCCGACTGCAATTCCTCGCTCACGCGTCGGGTTTCCCATCGGGTCATTTGCGTAGTTGCGGAATGATCGCCTGCAATGCTTGAACGGTCTCTTCGATTTCCGCGTCGGTGGTGTCGGCTGAAACGCTAAATCGAATTCCTCCACGCACCACGGCCGGATTCAATTTCATGGCTAGCAGAACATGCGACGGTTGGCTTGAGCCACTCGCACAAGCCGATCCGGTGCTGCAAGCGATGCCCGCCATGTCCAGAGCAAGTTGTAGTGCTTGTCGTTCAACGCCAGGAAAGGAAATGCTCAAGGTGTGCGGCAAGCGGTCCGATGTGTCTCCAACCACGACGCAATCCGGTATCGAATTTCGAATCGTTTGTTGCAGAGAGTTGCGTTGTCTCTGCATGCATGCTACTCGATCCATCAAACAACTTGCGGCGAGCGCAACACATGTTTCGAAGCCACCCGCAAGTGCGGGCATCTCGGTTCCGGGTCGGAGCCCGAGTTGTTGGAATCCGCCAAAGGCACGAGGGCTGACTTGAACACCATGCCTTACAAGCAACCCTCCTATCCCGACAGGCCCGTGCAGTTTGTGGGCTGTGATTGTCAGCGCATCCACATCCAAGGCCTCAAAATTCATCGGCGATTTGCCGAGGACTTGAACTGCATCGGTATGAATCAAGACGCCTGCGTTGCGGCAGATCTGGGCGGCTTCGGCGACAGGTTGATAAACGCCCGTTTCATTGTTCGCGAGCATTATCGACACAAGCGCGATAGGCTTGCCTTGCTTGTGCTCGGCAATCCATGCGGACAGTCTTTCTAAGCACACAACCCCGTTTCCATCGCATGGCAAGGTACGCACTTCTCGTCCGTGAGCAGCAGCAAATTCAGCAGCTCCTAAAACGCTTGGGTGTTCAATGGCAGATACGACGATTGCACCTGGAACATTTTCGGCGAGTCCGAAGATCGCCAGATTGTTCGATTCCGTTCCACCACTGGTAAACAAGAGATGATCGCTAGCCATTCCGCGCGTTCGTCCGCCGCAGTGCTTGAGGATTGATTCGCGGGCTTGTTCGACAATCTGCCGAGCCTTTCGTCCGGCGGAATGTTGACTGCTTGGGTTGGCCAATCGCATTTGCAGGAGTTCATGCATGCGCGCCACGACAGACGGTGCGATTTGAGTGGTGGCGTTGTTGTCGAGGTATATCAACTTGGAAACTCAAGGATTTCGAAAGTGTTTTCAATCATCTTCCAGATGGAACTTGTGCAGAAAGCGATGCAGAATCGGCGCCATCAAGATAGCGATCATCGACAAAAATGCGATACCGCTATAAAGTGCATAGGTTGTAGCAAACAGTTTCCCCGAAGTCGTACTCATACGATCCACTGGCCCCATACCAGTGAGAATCATCGCCGCGTTGAGCAGCCCATCCACCCACTCCAATTCGCCGAAATAACAGTATCCTGCCGTGCCAAGTGCGAGTGAAAATCCAACGATCAGCAACGTAACTCCGAAACTGTTTGCCAGCCGAATGTAGAATCTTTGACTCGACACTAACGGATCGTTTGTTTTTTCGTATTCCATTATTGGTTTTCGGTTACTTCTAGGGTCGCTAGGCGAGCGGCAGATTGCAGTATCTCAACCCGAAGCGTAAGCGAGGGACAATTTCGCAGGTCCCTCACTTACGTATCGGGTTAGGATTGGTAGTTTTCAGTCTGCCGCTAGCCGTAACGCACACATTCATTCTATTCCGTAGGATTTGCTTCTTGCGTAACGAGTCGATCGAGTCGAGCCAACACGCGATGTTCGAGTTCATCGATCGTGGGTGGAGTTTCTGGCCTGTCGGCTTGAGCGCGCTCAGGCATGTCTCCGGCGAGTGGTATTGCGTAGCTTTCGCATAACAGACCATTATGAATGTAGACGCGATTTCGACCACCCATTTTTGCACTGTACAACGCTTCATCGGATCGCCGGACGAGTTTTCCAATCCGCTCCTCTGCGTTGATTCTTGCAACACCGCTGCTAATCGTGATTGGGATGGAGAGCGAATCCACTTTAAATGCGGTATCTGAAACGAGGAGTCTAAGTCGTTCCATCATTGCGGCAGCGTGCTTTTCGTCTCCGTCTGTGATGACCGCAAACTCTTCTCCACCGTAACGAGCGACGATGAGCGAATCGCTTTTCAACTTGTTCAGACGTGTTGCCATCTCGCGCAAGACAGCGTCGCCAGCAGGATGTCCAAACGTGTCGTTCACATTCTTGAAATGATCGATGTCAATCAATGCAAGCGAGAAGACTTGCTTTGTCTGCTGCCATTGGGTGAAACACTCGTCCATTTTCTGGTCGAAGGCTCGACGATTTGGGAGTCCAGTCAAGCCGTCGGTTCTTGCTTCCGTATCGCTGGTGACTTCGCGTTTCCCGATCCAGTAACCAATTGCAATTCCAACGGTCAATAGAGTCGTGCCAAAGAGCAAACCCATCAACAAATAAAGCACGGGAGTCATGCTTATCTTGGGCCTTCACTGTGTGTTGGGTTGGTCGGTGGTGTCGGGTTGGCCGGTTGTCTCGGGTTGGCCGGTTGTCTCGGGTTGGCCGGTTGTCTCGGGTTGGCCGGTTGTCTCGGGTTGGTTGGTGCGAGCCCCGTTGCTCCCTTAGGTGCGGAAACGTTCTTTCGGCCTGAGTCGGCGCGGTACTGGACTGGATTGGGCCTGGTCTCAAGTGTCGACAAGTCTTCCCTTTTTGCAACCGTGACAATACCGTTATTGGAAATAGTGAAACCCCGCTTTCGATCTAGTTCGAGATCGTAGCCAATTTCAAAGCCTTCGGGAATTCTCACACCTTTGTCAATAATCGCTCTTCGAATTCGGGCGTGCCGGCCAACTTCGACAGATTCAAACAAGATGCTGTCGGAAACCTGAGCGAACGAATGGACGCGAACGCTCGGACTAAGAATACTTCGTTCAACCCGACCACCGCTAATGATCGTTCCTGCGCATACGATGGAATCGAGAGCCATTCCGCAACGTTCACTATCGCCACGTGACCCAAAGACAAACTTGGGTGGGGGGAGATTTTTTTGTTGCGTTCTAATGGGCCAGGTTTGATCGTAAAGATTGAGTTGTGGATCGATACCAACCAAGTCCATATTGGCCTCGTAAAACGCCTCAAGCGTTCCGACATCTCGCCAATACGCGTGTCCCTTGCGATTTTCGTCTTGGAACGGAAATGCAAATACACGGTGGCTGTTTACGATCGAGGGAATAATGTTCTTGCCGAAGTCATGTTGGCTTTTAGGATCGTTGGCATCTTGGCAGAGCTGTTCAAAAAGAAACCGAGTGTTAAAGACATAGATTCCCATTGAAGCCATTGCGTGCCCCGGATCGTTAGGAATCTGCCGAGGTTGTTGCGGTTTTTCCTGAAAGCCGATAATGCGTTGATCGGTATCGATTTGCATCACCCCAAATTCTTTTGCCGACTCGCAATCGACTCTCAGAGCGCCGATGGTTAGGTCGGCATTTGAGTCGATGTGGTACTGCACCATCGCGCGGTAGTTCATTTTGTAGATATGATCACCTGCTAAAATGATCAAGTACTTGGGCCGTTCTTTTTCGATGGCGTAGATGTTTTGATAGACGGCGTCTGCGGTGCCTTGATACCAATTTTCGTCGATTCGTTGCTGGGGGGGAACGATATCAACAAACTCGTCCAGTTCGCGGCAAAAAAAATCTCGCCAGCCTAAATTGATGTGACGGTCAAGGCTCATCGCTTTGTATTGCGTCAAGACAAGCATCTTGCGAAGCCCGCTATTGAGGCAATTCGACAGAACGAAGTCAACGATGCGGTAGTTGCCGCCGAAAGGTACGGCTGGCTTTGCTCGATCCCGCGTGAGCGGCTCTAGCCGAGTCCCTTTTCCGCCGGCCAAAATCACTGCAAGTGTATCGTTCATGTCTTCCCTACATAAAAATGATTAGCCTTAGTCGTGGGATCTTGGATCCGAGCCAAACGAGGAGCCCACGGACTGCGGTCAAGATTTCAGCTTTCTATCATACTATGTCTGCAAGGGATCGATGTCTGCAAGGGATCGATCGTACAAACGATAGGTCTTCGTGCGTTTTGTGCCCGCTCGTTCCAGCGAACCTCGCGACAATTGATTGCTTTCCAAAACCCATGAGAATTCAGCGTCATTGATACCCTTGGCTAGACAATCGGGCAACATTCGATCCAAAGCGACCAAGCCTAGTCCCCATCGCTGGTATTCGGGAATTACGTTGGTGCTGATGAGTCGTATTTTCTTAATTTTTCTTCGGCCAAATAACAGCGTCAAGAAGCCGAAAGGAAACAATTTTCCGTTTATTTTCTTAATCAAGGGATTGTAGTCGGGTAAACCCATGCTGATACCAACCGGTTTGCCATCCACTTCGATGATCGATGTCACTGCGGGATCCACCAGCATCTTGAGCGACGCGCCAATACTTTGGCATTCGGCATCGCTCAACGGAACGAACCCCCAAGTGCTTTGCAAGGCTTCGTTGTAAATTTTCAGAAACAAGGAAACTTCGGCTTTGAAGTTTCGCCTGCTGGCAGGCCTGACCTTGACATTAAAACGTCGCTTGACTTCGTCGATGATAAACTTCAATTTCGGGTCAATGGTCTTGAGCATTTCGAAGTTTCCTTCGTAGGCATAAAGATCCTGAACTTTTTCGAAGCCGAAGTTTTGGATCAACTTTTCGTAATAGGGCCAATTGTAGGTCATCATAAACGTGGGCGGAGTATCGAATCCTTCCACCAATGTGCCGATTTCATAATTGAGGGAAGGATTGCATGGACCTCGAACATCGGTCATGCCTTCGCTCTTGAGGTAGCGGCACGCTTCGGCAAAAAGTAAGTTTGCCGCTTGCGAATCGTCGATGCAGTCAAAGAAACCGAAGAAACCGCGTTTTTCGCCGTAGCGCTGGTTATGACCATGATTGATGATCGCGAGAATTCGACCCACGACCAGACCTTGTTTCTCAACGGTGAACGCCCGGCATTTTGCGTTTTCGTAGAAGGGATGAGGCCGAAATCCGACGAGCTCTTCTTGGTTCATGATGATCGGCGGAATCCAATTTGGATCATCCTTGTAGATACGCCAGATCAAGTTCATAAACTCGCGCCGCTGCGGCTTGCTTTCGACGCGAACAACTTTGTAATCGGTACTCATGATGGTTTGTCTTCAGGGAGTG
>JAIPFP010000187.1 GCA_021736575.1 Pirellula sp.
CTCAGAAACGCCTCAGCGAGCACATCGCCGATGGCAGGATCGTTGTTGCCGGCAATCGTGGCAACTTGCTTGATTTCTTTGTTGCTCTTGGCATCGATCGGAATCGCAACTTTGTCGATTTCTGCCTTGACGGGTTCAACGGCCTTGTCAATGCCTCGCGAGAGAGCCATTGGATCGGCCCCGGCGGCAATCATCTTGAGACCTTCACGGAAAATCGCTTCGGCCAGAACGGTTGCGGTCGTAGTTCCATCGCCTGCAACGTCATTCGTCTTGCTTGCGGCTTCCTTGACCAGTTGTGCGCCTAGATTTTCGAACGGGTCGTCCAGTTCAATCTCTTCTGCGACCGTGACACCGTCCTTGGTGATTTTTGGCGAACCCCAGCCCTTGTCGAGAACGGCGTTGCGTCCTCGGGGGCCCAATGTGCTGCGAACTGCTCGTGCGAGCTTGGAAACGCCAGCCAATAGCGGCTGTCTCGCTTCGTCATCAAAAACCATCTGTTTTGCCACGTTGAACTCCTTGCGATGAGTCGGTAACCACCAACGAACGTAAATCTGTCTCTCAGCAGGTGCAGGCTCCCCGCACCCGATTGAATCGTTATTCAAATCCCCGCCAGAAAACGAAATGAGCCATAATTGGCAGTCACCGGCAGGAGAGACTCTGCGAGAGCAAGCGGCGTGCCATGACGGGATTTTATTTTGCAAGTCGCATTGCAGAAAGGACTTGCGTCTTTTTGGTCAATTCGAAAGGACGCGAAACTGTCAAAATATCAGGCCGAACTTAGCCAGCCTCTTCCTCATTCTTTGGCTTGAAACTGCATCGTGTACGCCTTATCCACGGAGGATTTGCTGGCGTCGATCATCTTCAATGACACCAGTGTGTCGGACAACTCGGTCCAACGCTCGGGCGTCATCAAGCCAATCGAAGAATCATCGCCGGCAGCGGAGGTTCGGCAAAGCGGCTTGAGCGCTTCCACGCCAAACTCGAGCGCGTTCTTTTCCAAGCCTTGCTTGTTTTTGGCCAAGATGACCTCATTGGAATCCGCCGGCGAGGCCAAGTATTTTTTCCAGCCTTCGATGCTCGCTTGCGTCATACGTTTGCAGACATCCTGGTTCTTGCTGATATAGCCCTCGGTCGAGATTAGCACGCTGCAGTACGGGTTGTAACCAATCTCCGACATCATCAATTCCGTCACCTCGACCCCTTTTTGACGTGCCATGAAGGGTTCGCTGAAGTTGTAACCCTGAGTCGCAAACCCAGGGCCTGCGACCAATTGATCGACTGTTCCAAAGAATGGCACAACCTCAACCCCTTCCGTCAGAAACCCTTTGCTTTTTAAAAAAGGTACATACGGTCTAGTCTTGTCGATTTGTAACTTGATGTTCTTGATCTCTGCAAACGACGTTATGCCTGAATCCTTGCGAACCATAATGCATCTAGGTCCATTTTGAATCGGTGCCATCAAAGCCACTAATGGCACGTCTTGACTTCGCGCCACGAGCACATCGTCCGCATTGCCAACCCCAAACTGAATGCGTCCTAATGTCAATTCCTGTGGAACCAAGGTCGTTTTTCCACCCGGACGGATTTCGACTTCGAGGCCAAACTTTTCATAAATGCCGTGAACTTGGGCAGCGTAGAAACCGCCATGCTCGGCTTCGGGATACCAATTGAGTAACAGCGCTACCTTGGTCAAAGCGGCGGGCTTCGTTGAACTAGCTTTGGCATCCGAAATGACTTGCGCAGCCGTTTCCGATTGCTCTTTCGTCAATGTTTGGCCAGTGATCTTCTGCCCTTGCCCTTGAGCTGCTTGAGGCTGTTTGGGTGCGTCGCATGCGACGAATACGGATAAGCAAGTAAAGGACAACGGAAACAGGAATTTATGCAACATAATCCGAATTGAGTTTGAGGGGAATTTCAATAGAAACTACGTTATAGTGTACCGTCCCGGGCAAGCTGGGAAACAACCAAATTTCAAGCTAGGAATCCCAAAATGGGAAACAACCAAAACATCCCAAACACTTCGTCCACAAAAAAGTCTCGCATTCGTTCCCTCTCAAGATGGCTGGCTGCCGTTTGCGTACCACTATTGGGATTGGTCTTGTTTCTGCCGACAATGCTTGGTTCAAAATGGATTTATGACCCATTGCTCAAACGTCTAGCCAACGATGATTTCGAGCTCGGGATCGACTCCGTCAAACTCAGTTGGTTTTCACCTCTTGAGTTTCAAGGGATCACCGTTCGACAAACCATTCCGACTGACAGCGAACCAATTGGCGCGTCGTCGTCGACACCGTTCCCTTCTGCACCTTTGATTTCCATTCGTTCGATTCAAAGCAATCGAGGTTTGTTCGGATATCTTCTGAACGGCCGTAATCTTGGTCGAATTCAAATCAACGAACCCAAGTTGGGTATCGCCCTTCTCGAAGATGGTTCCAACGTCGAACGACTCATCCACGCCCTGAACAATTCGCAAACGCAATCGCAATCGCAAGCGAACGCCAAGTCGCAACCCAAGCTCGATCTCGACATCGCGATTCGAGGATTGAGCGTTCAAGTCGAGCCGCCCGACGGCGGCAAAATTATTGAAGTTGTTCCTCCTTTGAACGGGGATATCTCCTACCGAGCTCTCAACGTCGAGCCGCAGGTGATCGTCGGGCCAACGCAGCTTCTGGACCAAGCGGAACTTACGCCAGAATTGGTTCGACTCGGGCTGGGATTGGCCATACCTCTCCTGTCCAAATCGGCATGGTTTGATGGTCGTGTGTCTCTTGCGACACAGGAGATCCGCATCCCTTTGGATCGGGCCGTTCAATCGACCGGAGAAGCTGTTTTGACATTGCATCAAGTGCGAAGTGGCCCCTCCGAACCGCTCATTATCGGTGCGCTCGATGCATTGGCAAACCTTCGAGGCAAAGAGCCCAATCATGAGCTCGTTTTTGTCGACGGCTCGCAAGTGACCGTCAAAGTTGCCGACGAACGCGTCTTTCACACAGGCTTAGAAGCAGGCTTACCCAAGCTCGATCAACGGCTACAAATTTCGACCGAAGGTTACGTAGGACTGTCCGATCGATCTTTGGATTTGAAAGTGGAGATCCCAATCCCATTGGAACAATTGGCACGCCGCGAATCGGTCCAACGCATTGGTGTACCTCGAGTAAAGCTGCCGATAGGTGGAACACTCGATCATCCCGAAGTCAAATGGGACGCCATGCGGGGAGATTCAGCCTCACTGCTAGCAGTTATCGCCGGCACGCTTAAAAACGAAGCCCCAGTGACGAGTTCGATCGTAGATGTCATTGGCAGCGTAACCGAAGGGCAAGCCGATCAAGCCATCGAAGCCGCGGCAAGTTTCGTTCGCATGCTTCGCGAAAGAAGATCGCAGAACAACGCCAACGCCAATGCCAACCTGCCCTCCGATCCAAAAACGCCTGCGGCTGAAAAGGAGTCGGAGCCGGTGAGGCGAACGCCATTGCGCGACGCATTGCGGAGAGCGCTGAAACGCGACTGAGAACAAGCGTACAAAAGTTTCCCTAGTTCCCAAACGATGTATCCCACTCGTTCACAAGCTCTGCTTGGGAATGCGGTTTCCGAAGCTCTGCTTCGCTGATGGCACACTCTGCATCTGCATCTATATCCATCTCAACAACCTATTCAGCGATTAACGCAACCGGTTCGAGTAAATGGAAGTAATGACCATGGTCTGAGGTGATAACGACCAAGCTCTCATCCCAAGCATGGCGGCTTTCGATCCAACGAAAGATCTTTTCTACAGCCGCTTCTCCGCTGAATACAGCACCAATCGAACTATCGATGTTGTTGGCGTGATTCGCCCAGTCCACATCGCCGGCTTCGACCATCAACCAAAAACCTTGTTCATCGACCTGAAGCACTTCTATCGCGGCTTCGGTCATTTCGGCAAGTGTTGGATTCTCGTCAATGTCTGCCTTGGTGTAGACTTCTGGTTTTTCTTTCATGTCCACGACCGGCTTGAAATCTCCGTTCGCGGTTTGAAAAGGCAAATGGCCCGACTTCGCTCCAAAGAACCCCAGCAGTCGTTTTTTGTTCTGAGCAGCCGACTTAGCCGCATCTGCTAATACTTTAGCGCCTGAAATTCCGTTGGTGCGTTGGGCGACGATGTACTTTCCGGCCCCTCCGCCTGTATTGACAGTATCAACAGTATTGACATCGACTTTCATGCGATCTTCGTCCGTCAAATAGCGATTGCCTGGGATAAAGTTTTCGCCTTGGCCCTTGGGGCTTTCGGTGTTCTCACCATATCCGCATCCGATAACCACATCGAGACCAGGGGATGGATTTGTTTTGCGTGCAACGCTCGGCAGACCGAGCATATCGCGGGTCAGGTCTTGATAGTCGTCGCGGCTGACGTTGGCCGAGTACGCGGCTGCAGGAGTCGCATGGCTGATCGGAACGCTCGTGATAGCACCGACGGCGAAGCCTTTCTCACGCTGAACCCACTGAGCGATGGTCTCAACGGGCTTGAGGGTATGGTCTAGATTGACAGCCCCATTTATTGTTTTGATGCCAGCGGTTAAAGATGTGGCTGACGACGAAGAGTCCGTGTAAGCATGCGGTGAAATTTTCGAACGGCCGATTGGATAATCGATATCGGTTTCTGTTTGCCAAGGGGCCGAACCTGCGAACCGCGAATCAAAGCCACCAAACTTGGTTACTGGTTTGGTGTTTTGTTGAGCATCGACGTCCGTTTCGACTTCATCGCCATACGGGGACGTTACGATATAGCCATAGTCGCTAGTGCAACGATCGTAATCTTGAAAGATCAAGCCTGTTCCTTTTCCCTCGGTGTAGGCAACGCGACCGGTCTTGTAGATGGCGGCTGCTTGAGTGGACTGCCAGTCCATCCCATCAAAGACAACTAGAAAAACATACTTTTTTCCTTGTTGTTCAATGGCTTTGCGCTGGAGTCGGTAGACGTCGGTTTGGTCCGCGTATGGGGCGTCGTCGCGAAGCGTATTGGTTGGCATTCGCCCATATAGTTTTTCGAGTTTGGCGGCATCTCGGTAGACGCTCCCTTCGTTCATATATTCGGCAAAAGAACCGCCAAAAACATAAACGGGTATAAGGCGATTCGAATGGTTGGTCCAAGAGCTGTAACTGCTCGGTCGGGTGCCCCAATACCCCCATGAAGCGGTTTTTTCGTTGATGGCCGTCTCTTGCTTGCGCGCGACGCTATCCGTCGCGACTTCCGTAGGTAGTCCAGGAAGCGGGCGAGGCCGCTTGTCTTGAGCCACCGAGTTGGCTGGACTGCCGAGCGAACACATAACTAGGAAAACAAAAAAGGCGGGAACAGTTGGAAATCGCATCAATCAATTCGAATGGAAAGAAGTAAATGTTGGCAAGCGTTGCGTTTGAACACACATCCAATGGATGCATCACGAAGCCACGATTGTACAAATAAATTCTGCTCCACCACCCCTCGCCCTTCTGTTTATTTAAACAAGTCTTTTGTTTCGTTTTCGTGCTCATGCTCAAAGGAAGTGCTTTGTAGCACAGGCTGCCAGCGCTGACCAGCGCTGACAGCCTGCGACAGACACAGAATCTTGTCGTCGAATTGGAAACGCCCATCGAAACCAAAATGGATTCGATCGCTTCGGTGGACGTCTTGCCGACGATTCGAGTTGAGCAATGGGTGGATGCAATTCTTGAACCTCAATCTCTGACCCTGGAATTGTCCACAACCCACAAAATTGAGAACGCGGGCGTTTTCCAGTTGGAGTTTGACATTCCCGCCGATTTTGAACTGTTGCAAGTCGCCGGTCGCAGTGGCCCCAGTTTAGAAGCCGCCTCAATCTTAGTCGTCGGGGGCTTCGTTCAAACCATGGGTGCAAAAGGAATCTTGTGAATTCAGGCTTTTTGTTGTAGGGCTAGTCATGACTTGCATAACCTGCGATAACAGTTTCGAAGTGTAATTTCGAAATATTCGACGAAACTTGAATACTCAAACCATGAATGAAATGACTCCTCCAGACGACACACTCAGCGTGGATGAAAAGGTGGAGCTTTGTCAACAAATAGTCAAATATCAATTCCAAAACCGGGGAACGCTTCTTTCTGCATTGACCCACTCGAGCGTGGCCACGACTCGAACCGAGTCCAACGAGCGAATGGAGTTTCTCGGCGACTCGATTTTGGGAATGGTTGTGTGCGAGAGACTATTTCGGTCGTACCCCGAATATTTGGAAGGCGAACTAACGAAAATCAAGTCGGTGGTGGTATCTCGAAGAGTTTGTGCCAAGATTTCACGACAACTCGGTCTCGATACCTGCCTGATCGTTGGCCGAGGGATGTTGAGGACGGGCATGCCCAGGTCGCTGCTCAGCGATGTTTTTGAAGCGATTGTCGCAGCAATTTTTCTTGACGGAGGATACGCTGCGGCAACCAACTTTGTTCTAGAGCAAATGGAACCGGAGATACGTTTGGCCGCCGATGGCCATGGCGGCGGCAACTACAAATCGCTCCTACAGCAGCTTGCTCAACGTGATCTCAAAGGAACGCCCGTGTATCGGCTCGTCGACGAGAGCGGACCAGATCACAGCAAGCACTTTCAAATCGTTGCCGAAATTTCGGGGCGTCGTTATGCACCAGCCTGGGGCCGCAATAAAAAAGAAGCCGAACAACGCGCCGCCGGAAACGCACTTTGCCAGCTCCGCGGCGAGGAACCTCCCTACACCGCTATGTAGTCTTGCTTACACCATCCCTGCGGAGTGAAATCGAGTAAAGCAGAACGATCGCACCACTCGCCAAGAGCGACCAAGGAAACGACTCTGAGGGTTTGAAAACGCGATCGGCCGTTTGTTGAGTCGGTGCAGAAAAAAGGTTACCCGCTTGCTGCGTCATGTTAGCCGTTGGGTCATCCATGACGCCAGCCGCGAGTAATGCGCTGTCGATCAGCAAGCACTCGATGCCAATGATAATGAGGACGATGCCAATCGCACAAAAAAATGCTCGCCACATGGTTTTAAGACGAATGAGAATTCGTACACCAAAAGGGGGAATTTAGGAACTAGACGCACACCATTTGCGTCTTTCGGCGTTTCCCCCCGTGACGAAACATTTCATCACACGGATTTCCGAAATCTTTTTGGAAGTGGCCCGAATTTTGACTTCAGTCAAAAGAATCCCTACAGGTTGCTCAATCATCTGAATCAATACGGATCGGCGAAAGCGCCATAAGCGCCTAACCCACCGTCGATTGCAATGTCTGTGGCCGTGATGAATGAGGCGGCGTCGCTTGCTAGCCACAAAACCGCATTGGCAACTTCGAACGGTTGCCCAATGCGGCCAAGCGGGTGCCGATTTGCAAGTTCGGCCCCGCCACCTTGTGCATCCAACGTCGAGCGCAACATTGGGGTTTCGATCGCTCCTGGGGAGAGCGAAACAACTCGAATCCCTTGTCTTGCATATTCGATTCCCCATTGCTTTGCCTGCATAATGTTGGCTGCTTTGATCGGACCGTACGCGGGAACTTGTCGGGCTGTGCGATGCCCTTGCTCACTGGCGACATTGACAATCACTCCAGAGCGTTGGAGCAACATTTGGCGAACCGCAGCTTTTGCCATATTCGTGTATCCCGTTAGGTTGACAGCAACCATTCGATCCCAAAGATCGCTGCTCATTTGATCCAAAGGAACATACGATGCCGGGGGTTGTATTGCTGCGGTGTTGACCAACACGTCAAGTCCGCCAAATCGGTTCACCGTCCAATCGATCGAAGCTTGGCAAGAAGCTTCGTCCGAAACATCGGCTCGAACGTATTCAACATGTGGTGGGACCAAGACCGTTCCATCTTGCACGACGTCGACTGCCACGACCGCTGCCGCACCCGATTCTTGGAACGCTAGGCAAATCGCATGACCGATCCCACCGCAGCCACCAGTAACCAAGACGACTCTCCCCGTGTTGCTAACTCTGGCTTGACTTGGTGGACGTAATGAGCTCATGATACTTATGTTTTTTAACCGATGCCCCGAGGGTAATGCTTTTCCACAAGATCTCAGTTGCCGAGTATACTCTACTGCCGACCATGCCACCGCAATCTCACTGCCAAAACAAAAGTGCAACCTTGACAACACGACGACATTTCCTCGCCCAGTCGACTACGGCAATTTCTTGTGCCTTCATCGCCGATCGAAGCTTAGCTCAATCGCCCGCAAGCTCTACGCCAGGTGCGTCCGCAGCACTTAAGCCCAACGGAGGAGCGATTGCATGGTTCAATGCAACTCTTCTTCCAGTCGATAAACCACCGATCCCAGACGGTGTGCTTATCGTCGCGGGTGGCAAAATCAAGGCGATTGGGTCAAAACAATCGACACCCATTCCGAGCGATGCCACGGTGATCGATGCGAAAGGCAAGTGGATCATGCCCGGTTTGGTCTGCACACACAGCCATATTGGTGGAATGGGAGCTGCCGACTCGAGTAGCCCAATTCAACCCGGCGTTCGCATTCTCGACTCAATCAACGTGCGGGAATCGGGTTTCAGGCGTGCTCTCGCAGGCGGATTAACCACGATCAATATAATGCCGGGCTCTGGACATCTTATCAGCGGTCAAACAGTCTATTGCAAACTTCGCTATTTTGAACAATCCCCGCGTATCGTCGACGACATCTTGATTCGGGATAAGCAAGGAAAGCCAATCGGCGGACTCAAAATGGCGAATGGCACGAACTCACACGGGGATTCGCCTTTTCCTGGCACGCGTGGTAAGTCGGCGTATCTCGTGCGTGAGCAATATATCAAGGCCCGCGAGTATCAAGCCAAGGTCGCGGCAGCCAAAGACGATGCAAGCAAACTACCGCCTCGCGATCTCCACCTCGAATCCCTGGTGGAAGCAATGCAGGGAAAACGCATCGTCCATCATCATACGCACCGTCATGACGACATCATGACAGTCATTCGACTTTCCCAAGAGTTCGGCTTTCAAACCGTTCTTCACCACGTCAGCGATGGTTGGAAAGTGGCAAAGGAAATCGCGGCAGCCAAATTGCCTTGTTCGATTATTGTGCTCGACTCACCGGGTGGTAAGCTCGAAGCCAAGGACTTGGTATTCCGCAACGGACGGGTTCTCGATGAAGCAGGTGTACGTGTTGCGTTTCATACCGATGATGGGATTACCGATTCTCGTTTATTCATGCGTTCGGCCGCTTTGGCCGTGCGGGCTGGGATGAATCGGGACAAAGCCATAGCCGGTCTGACGTTGGCCGGTGCAGAGATGCTGGGGTTGGATGACCGAATCGGTTCTCTTACAGTCGGCAAAGATGCGGACATTGCTATCCTAAGCGGTGATCCACTTAGTTCCTATACTCGAGTGCTTGAGACGTGGGTCGAAGGGCAGTTGGCATTCGATTTGAGCAAGTCCCAAGACAATCTCTTTGCGGAGGGTGGACTCAAAGCGGGCAGCGATCTAGATCCATTTTTGTGCTGCTATGCTCAAGCATGGCAAGGGGGTGCGAAGTGAGAACCACTCGATTATGGATCGCAGTTGCCAGCTTGATGCTGCTTCTTCCTTCCAACTCAATTCTTGCAGATACGGCTTTGGTCGTTCAAGCCAAGAAGATCTTGACGGCAGCAGGGAAAACGATTGAGGATGGAACGATTGTTTGTGTCGACGGCAAGATTAAAGCCGTCGGAAAAACGGGTGAGATGAACATTCCGGCGGACTCGAAAATCCTCAAGTGCGAGATCGTCATGCCAGGCATGGTGGATGTTAGAACTTGTGTCGGTCTATCAGGCATTTTAAACATCAAGAATGACTCGGACCAATTGGAAAGTTCATCGCCATTGCAGCCTGAGCTACGTGCCATCGACGCGTACAATCCGCGTGAAGAATTGGTCGAGTACATTCGCAGCTTTGGGGTTACGACGGTTCACACAGGGCATGCCCCCGGCGAACTTATCTCCGGGCAAACACTCATCGCAAAAACCATTGGCAATACGGTAGAGGAATCGTTGCTGATCGATGGGCGGGCGATCGCTGCAACACTTGGAGAGGGTTCGACGAAAGCCGGCAAGCAAAGCCCTGGTACGCGTGGGAAACAAATGGCAATGCTGCGTGCGTTGTTCATTGAAGCACAGGAATACAAGAGCAAGCTAGCCAAGCAAACCGAGGCAAAACCGGACAAGGACACCAACAAAGACACCAACAAAGACAAGTCATCCGAACCGGTACCAAGGAACCTGAAATTGGAAGCTTTGGTCGACGTGCTAGCTGGCAAAAAGGCCTTGCTGATAACAGCGGATCGGGCTCAAGATATCGCGTCCGCGATTCGATTGGTCGATGAGTTCAAGATCAAGTTGTGGCTGGATAGTGCCGCTGATGCGCAGTTGATGATTCCTGAGATCAAGGCAGCCGCAATCACAGTGCTGTTGCATCCGTCGATGGCCAGAGCAAGTGGAGCAAAAGAGAACTTGTCATTCCAAACGGCTGCAAAACTTCATGCGGCCGGCATCCCATTCGCAATCCAAGGTGGCTTCGAGGCCTACGTTCCCAAAGTACGCGTGATTCTATTCGAAGCAGCCGTGGCCGCAGCTCATGGCCTGAGTTTCGACGCCGCGATTGAGTCGATTACGATTTCGCCCGCGAAGATACTTGGAATTCAAGATCGAGTTGGCTCGATCGAAATTGGAAAAGATGCGGACCTCGCGCTCTTTGACGGAGACCCCTTCGAATACACTACGCATTGCGTTGGAGTCGTCATTAACGGACAACTTGTTTCAAAGGGAAATTAATGTCAGTGGAAGATCATTCTCAATCCGTTCTCTTAACGCACAAACGTATTGCACTCCTCACGGATGGTTATTCGACGCCATTTTTGGCGAAAACCGCAATCAATATGCTTCGTTATCGAACCGCCGATATCGCTGCGGTCCTGGACCGCAAGGAGGCCGGCGTAACCTCGCAACATCTTTTCGGCACGGGTGGCAATGTGCCTGTCGTCGCAAACCTCTCCGATGTGGCTGACGTGGATGCTTTGTATATCGGCATTGCACCACCGGGCGGAAAGTTGCCGGAAGAATGGCAGCCTGTTATTCTGGAAGCATTGAAACGCAAGATCGATATCGTCTCGGGACTGCACGACTTTTTGACGGACAATGGAGTGTACGTTCGATTGGCAGCGGAGAGTGGGAGTCGGTTGATTGACGTTCGGCGAAACAAACACAAAGAAACCGCGCAGTGCGTCCCGTTCCGACATGGCAATGTGCGAATCCATGCGGTGGGTCATGATTGCAGCATTGGCAAAATGGTGGTTTCGCTCGAAATACAGAAAGGACTTACCGCAATTGGACAGGACGCTAAGTTCTTGGCGACTGGACAGACGGGGATCATGATTGCCGGTGAAGGTGTTCCGGTCGACTGCGTGGTCGCCGACTTTGTGAACGGTGCCACCGAAGTCATGGTTAAAAAAAACGAACAACACGACTTCCTACTCATCGAAGGACAAGGGAGCATATCGCATCCGGCGTATTCCGCCGTTACGCTTGGCTTGTTGCACGGTTGTGCTCCAGACGGATTGGTGTTTTGCTATGAAGCCGGACGGACGAAAGTAAAGGGTTTCAACAACATTGACATCCCGCTGATGACCGCTCAGATTCAAGCTTGCGAAATGAACGCGAATTTTCGGAACCCCTGTAAGACCATTGGAATTGCCATCAACACCGGACGCATGACTCAGCAAGAGGCATATGCAGAAATTGCGAGAACGGAACAGTCCTACGGCTTGCCGACCTGCGACGTTTATCGCAACGGTGCGGACAAACTCGTCAACGCATGTCTTGCATTGCGAAAGGAATTGCTTTCGAAATGAAGATGGAACTTTATCGATTGAACCTTCCGTTGGCGCACACATTCACGATCTCGCGAGAATCGATAACAACTCAGCCGAGTTTAATTGTCGAGCTCGAGCACAACGGTGTGGTTGGTTTTGGCGAAGTAACCGAGAACCGTTTTTACGGTCATACGTTCGACTCGATCACTTCATCGCTCGAACGCGTTAGGGGGATGATAGGCGATTACGCTCACCATTCTCCCGTCGAACTTTGGCCAAAGATGCGAGACGCAATGCACAATGACATGTTTGCTTTATCCGCATTGGATATCGCGGCGCACGATCTACGCGGCAAGACGCTCGGCATCCCTACTTGGCAAGATTGGGGACTCGAATGGACCGGCGAACCCTATTCCAGTTATACGATCGGCATCGACACGATCGAGCAGATGG
>JAIPFP010000188.1 GCA_021736575.1 Pirellula sp.
AGCGATATCAAGTCCTGCTTGAAGCCAACCTACCCAATCGCTTGTTTTGGGAGTCGCGGGGGCCGATTGCGAGCTGCCCGTTGCTCCGGTGCTAGTTACTTCACCCGTTGCAAGATTTAAAAGTGACCAGTTGATCGCGTCTGTATGCTCCGATAAAAAGGGTCCCCTTTATAGGTGCCAGGCACCCAGGGTCCCCTTTGATCGTCCATTGATCGTTTCCCCAATGTAGAACGATTGTCCTCAACCGTTTCAGAAGTGCAGAGTTCTTCCAAACAGTTGAGGACAACTGTTATACAATAGGGGCAAGACGCCCGTGGTCGGACCTTTTGTTCCGATGTATCATCTTGCTCTTTGTGTCAAGCATTAATTTTCGCAACACGCTTGCGCCCCTTTTTAGCAATGGTACCGGATTTCGTTTATGGTCGATAGCACATTCAACGTGGAGCGAGTTCGGTCGCAGTTCCCGTCTTTGTCTCGAACGCTTGACGGAAAACAAGCGATCTACTTCGATGGGCCTGCTGGAAGTCAAGTCCCAAGCTCCGTGGTCGATCGCATTTCGGAATGCATGCTGCATCACAACGCAAACCGATCCGGTCGATTCGTCACGAGCCGCGAAGTAGACGAAATCATGAACCATTGCCATCAAGTCCTTTGCGACTTTGTTGGTGCCGCCAGCCCAGAATCCATTGCATTCGGCCCTAACATGACTTCGCTGACACTGCAGTTCTCTCGGGCGCTGTCCCAAGAATGGAGACCGGGCGATCGGATTTTGGTGTCGAGCTTGGACCATGACGCAAATTTCACTCCATGGGTATTAGCGGCCAAAGACGTTGGTGCCGAGGTGAAAGTGATCCGTATTCGAAATTCGGATGCGACTCTCGATTTAGCTTCGCTGGACGAGCTGCTGAACGAACGAACCCGACTCGTGGCCGTGACAGCCGCCTCGAATGCAGTGGGTTCGCTCACGCCGATACGCGAGATTGCGAAACGCGTGCACTCGGTCGGTGCAGAATTGTTTGTCGATGCGGTTCACATGGCACCTCACAAGAGCATGGATGTGACCGATTGGAATTGCGACTACTTGGTTTGCTCTGCCTATAAATTTTTCGGCCCGCACATCGGCGCGCTGTATGGTCGAAAGGACCGAATGCAATCCTTGATACCGTACAAATTGAGGCCTGCACCAGATAGCTTGCCAGGCCGATGGATGACCGGAACGCAAAACCATGCTTGTATCGCTGGGGCTGCGGCTGCCGTTGATTACATTGCATCGTTGTCACCGATCCCAGCGGACCACCAAAATCGTCGAGAACGATTGATCGATGCGATGAGTATTATCTCGAACTACGAAACAGAATTGATATCGAAGTTGATCGAAGGGCTATTGTCGATCCCAAGGTTGAAAGTGTTTGGCATTACGGATCCAAACCGCATGTCGGAGCGTGCCCCTACGGTTTCGTTTCAAGTGGCAGGGGCGACGTCGATCGAAGTGGCACAGCGGTTGGGCGACCAAGGCGTATTCGCGTGGCACGGCAATTACTATGCATTGCCATTAACGGAGTCGCTCGGAACGGAGCCCGCAGGAATGGTTCGATTGGGTTGTATGCACTACAACACTTTGGAAGAAGTCGAACGGACCTTGGACTTGCTCAGGACAATGTCATGAACATCGCGGAACTACTGTTGGAGGGTCGTCAGCGTTACGGCAAACGAGTCACGGTTCATTTCGACGGTGGCGAACTGACTAATTTCGAGATGATCCATCGCGCTGAGCAACTTGCCAAGGTGTTTTTGGATGCGGGTGTCCTACCCGGAGATCGCGTGATGGTGATGATGCTTAACTGCCCCGAGGTGATCCAAGCCTTTCACGCCCTTTGGCGTATCGGTGCTGTCGCAGTGCCTGTCACTCCTCATTGGGTCGCTCGTGAAATTCGTTTTGTGGTTGAGCATTCGGGAGCGAGGGTTTTGTTGACCTCTCCGCTTCTCGCTGCCAAGGTTCGGGAAGCGACGGCTGATCTTTCGCCCCCGGTGCAGTTGTTTGTCTTTGGCGATACGGATGTTCCAGGCACTTGCAATTTGGCACCCTTGGTAGAACAAGCGGAAAAGTTAGGCGAAACGTTTCCGGCCGAAACGAGCGACCCGGCGTTATTCGTTTATACGTCAGGGACGACGGGACAGCCAAAGGGAGTTGTACTCACTCACGGCGGGCTTCGAGCCAACGTCGAATCGATGATTCAGACACTTGGACATGACTCGGAAACGGTGACTATGATCATTTTGCCCCTGAGCCATGTTTTCGGTATTCTTCGTATGAACATGGCAGCCGTGAATGGAGCGCCCTGTGTCATTCTGCCCTCTTTTGACCCTAAGCATGTATTGCAGGCGATTGAGCGTTATCGCGTCGGGCTCTTTGCCGCAGTGCCCACCATGCTGACCAGCTTACTAAATCATCCAGAGCGGGCCAACTACGACTGTTCTAGTCTACGCTGGGTCGAAAGCGGTGGAGCCCCATTGCCTGAGGAGTTACGGCTTGAATTTCAGCGCGAGTTTAACTGCCGTATAAAAGATGGCTATGGCTTGTCCGAAGCAAGCTGCGCCTTGACAAGTTTCCGCTACGGTGAGCCTTATCGAGCTTTCTCAGTTGGAAAGGCGCTTCTGGGGGTGACCATCTCGATTCAAGACGACAATGATCAACCTCTGCTACCGGAACAGGAGGGGGAGATTTGCGCGAAGGGTGAAAACATCATGCAAGGTTATTGGCAGGATCCCGTTGCGACTCAAACAGCCATTCGCGATGGTTGGCTTCATACTGGCGATGTGGGACGAATGGACGCCGACGGTTTCTTGTATATCACTGGACGCAAAAAAGATTTGATCATTAAAGGTGGAGAAAACATCGCGCCCAGAGCGCTTGAGGATGCGCTGTACGAACATCCATCTGTTGCTGAAGCGGCTGTCATCGGTCTCCGGGATCCGTTGTACGGCGAGGACATTTGCGCCGTGGTTGTATTGCGGGCTGGAAAGACAGCCACATCCGAAGAGCTACAGCAACATGTTGCAAAGTACGTCAACAAGTTCAGGGTGCCATCGAAAGTCGTGTTCCTCGATGCACTCCCGAAAAGCCCTATCGGGAAGATACTTAAACGCGAACTGCGAATTCGGCTGCAATAGTTTCCTACAATGCTTTTGGCTGTGCCCTTCATTGCCAGCGAAGGGCCAGTAATGTTAGGGCTGCGGGTGAAACGGAAAGTCGGTGTAGCCTACTTCGGTCGGGGCGGACCATACTTTCACGTCCGCTGGTGGATTCAACTCCCAGCCGTTGGCGAATCGCTCAACGAGATCCGGATTGCTTAGGAATGGTCGGCCAAAGGCGATGAGGTCCGCTTTTCCTGTTTCAATCGCTTCTTCCGCTGAATCTTGGGTGTACCCGCAATTGCCAATCAACGGGCCTGCAAACTCAGCGCGAAATTCCGAAAGCGTCATCGGTTTACCTTGTTCGTGGAATCCGAATGTAAGCCCATCTACGACGTGCAAGTAAGCCAGCCGGTAATAACTTAACTCAGAAGCGGCTTGCAAGAAAGTTTCACGAAAGTCAGGTGAGCCCATGTCGTTGAAATTTCCATTGGGTGAAAGACGCACTCCAACCCGCGCCGATGGCCAAACGGATAGAATCGTTTCCACGATCTCGCGTAAAAATCGAAACCGATTCTCGACGCTTCCACCATAGAGATCTGTTCGTCGATTCGTCTTGGATTGAAGGAACTGGTCGATCAAATATCCGTTTGCGGCATGGATCTCGACTCCATCGAACCCAGCGTCCCTAGCTCTCTCGGCTGCAAGCCGATAGTCCTCGACCACCGACGCAACTTCGACTGTTTCTAGCGAGCGCGGAGTCTCGTAAGGCTCCTTGCCGTTCGGCGTATGGATTGTGTCACCGTTTATTTTGACAGCCGATGCGGATACGGCTGGCTTTCCACCGTGAAAGCTACTATGCGAAGCTCGCCCGCAGTGCCAGAGTTGCAAAAAGATCGGCGTAGCGTACTCATGCAGCGAGTCTGTAATCATCGACCAACCGTTCTGTTGGTCGTCGTTATAAATGCCGGGCGAATCGACCCAGCCGCGGCCTTGTTCGGAGATCGTCGTCGCCTCCGAAATGATCAAGCCGGCCGATGCCCGTTGCGTGTAGTACTCAACCATAAGTTCGTTTGGAACCCGTTCTGCGCCTGCCCTGCCTCGAGTCAAGGGGGCCATTACCACACGGTTTCGCAAAGCTAGCCCTCGAAGGTCAAAGGTGGAGAGCAAGTGCGGTGATTGGATGGGCGATGCGTTATTTTGCATGGGTAATCGGTATTGTTTCCGAGAAGTGGTGTAAGGTTTTTTGGAGCGGCGTGATTCTCACGCGAGAAGGCTTTCAGTCCATCGAAATAACGCTCGGCCATAGCATAGCGAACTTTCGGACTGCCATGCCCGCGAATTTGTGAGTTTGGCTCATGATTGTGGGATACATCCAACGCGAGAAACGAACTGACCCTACAATTGAGGCGTAGCAAGGTCAATGGAGGCGTAGCAAGGTTGGCCAAGGATTCGAACTCCAAGTTGTATTTGTCCCTCCGCACAGCTCTTGGGTTTCTACGAAACGACCCGATTATGATTCAAAAAAGCTGTGTTTGTCTTGGTCGCAGGATAAAGAATAGGCTTTCCGTCGTATGCCTTTTGATTTTGGGAGGTTGCGGTGGTGGCGTACGCGAAGACCGTACGATTGAGAATGCCGAAACTCGCAAACTGGCGGAAGAGCGGCTCGCTGTGAACATGGACGCGCAATCATGGTTCACTGGAAAGCCAATCGACGATGCAATCGAAAGTTGGTTCCACGGGGTCGGGGTCAAGTGACGAGCCTTGGGCCCTTTGGTTGCAAAAGCCCCGTTGGTTGCAAAGCTGGGTGTGCTACTTCCTTCCTAGTTCCCGTCCAGTTTGACTTGGTTATACTCTTAGTAGAGCCGCAGACTGCAAACTACCAATCATAACCCGATACGTAAGTGAGGGACCTGCGAGATTGTCCCTCGCTTACGCTTCGGGTTACCATTCAATCAACAAGCCCTAAGGCTTCGGGTTGGGATACTGCAATCTGCCGCTCGCCTTACCGTGGTTATCGAAGTCGACGACACATCCATAAATACCAAGACGCAGAACGCAGGTGAAGAATTGATAGTGCATGCACAGAGAATGAGGATGGGGTTGGCGTTGATTGCGTTCATTGCGGTGCTGTGCCGCGAAAGTTCATCGGCTGAGCCAATTATTCCAGGACTTTTCAGCAAGCACCCCCTGACGAAGGTTCAAGTGGGTGAATTGTTAATCGGAGAGCTGCGTTGTGCGGCGTGCCATACAGGACTTCGACAAAGTGTTGTTTCAGAGCGAACAGCGCCCGAACTTGCGAATGTTGGCGGACGCCTTAACCCGGAATATCTGAAAAGATTTCTTTCGTCTCCCGAAGCCGCTCATCCAGGCACGACGATGCCAGATCTTTTGGCTTCGGAAACTCCCTCTCGACGTGACCAAATCGCAGAAGCACTCACGCATTTTCTTGTCGCCCAATCGTCAAGCAAATTCCAGGCGGACGAAATCGAAAGCAAGGAATCAACGAACGGGAAAGAACTTTTCCATTCTGTCGGCTGTGTTGCTTGTCATGCGCCGCGCGACGATGCAGACAAAGAGACGACGAACGAGGGAGTTGTATCGTTGGAACATTTGTCCTCGAAGTATCATCGAAAATCGCTTGGAGATTTTTTGTACCAACCACTGCGTGTCCGAAGTTCAGGTCGAATGCCGGACATGAAGCTCACCCTGGATGAGTCAAGTGCGATCGCTGGCTATTTGCTGAAAGAAAGAAATGAAAGTGCTAAGCAGCTTGAGACTCAGGATAAACTCGTCTCCGAGGGAAAGAAGTACTTTCAGGAATTGAACTGCGCTGCTTGCCACAAACTCGGAGACAACTCGGCTGCTGAAACGCGTTCTCTATCAATCGCGGATGCGACACGCGGTTGTTTGTCGAAGACACCTAGCAAGAGTCCGCAGTTCAATCTCGATGAGGCCCAGACGAATGCCATTCGCGAGGCACTCTCGAGCAAGACACAAGATGACACCGACAAAACGCGGATTGCGCTGCCCCTAACCGCGTTCAATTGTATCGCATGTCATATTCGAGAGGATTACGGCGGAGTCTCCGAGGGACGCAATGCCCATTTTCAAACGAGCGAGAAGAACATCGGCGATGACGGACGCATTCCGCCTCCTCTTACGTTGGTAGGAGCCAAGCTGCAACCCGTGTGGATGAAAAAAGTGCTGTTCGATGGTGAGAGCGTTCGATACTACATGTTCACTCGCATGCCGCAATATGGTGAACGCAACTTGCAAGACTTGCCAGAATGCTTGGGACGCACCGACACGTTGCCAAGTGTCGATCTGAAAATTCCCAATCCCGAAGGTCAGAGCAAGGGCGAGCGTGAAAGGGAGAAGGTACTGCGAACGGCCGGACGGGAATTGCTTGGCGACAAGGGCGTATATTGCGTCGCTTGCCACAGCTTCAACGGAAAACCGTCACCCATCAATCAGGGCATCGACTTGATGACCACCTATCAACGACTTCAGCCCGGTTGGTTCAACGAGTTTGTCCGCAACCCGGGCAAGTACCGGCCACGAATCGTCATGCCGTTTTCGTGGCCAGGCGGTGTCGCGTCCCATACGACCATATTGGAGGGGAACACCGATCAGCAAATCGAAGCCATCTGGTACTATCTTTCGCTTGGCAGATCGGCTGCGGACCCGTCTGGGATTCGCGGTCAGGAATCCAAACTAACGGTGACCGATTCAACGCGGACCTATCGGGGACGCAGCAATGTAGCTGGCTTTCGAGGCATCGCCGTCGGCTTTCCGGAACATCTAAATTTTGCGTTTAACGCTGAGACTGGGACACTCACGTCTCTTTGGCAAGGAGATTACATTCGCGTCGATCGGAGTGGTCAAGGGTCGGGTTCCTTTAATCCGGCAAGCAAATTGGTTCCATTGCACCAAGATGTCTCGTTTGCAGAACTGCCCGATGAAACAACACCCTGGCCGTTGCGTCCTGTGATGACCAAAGAGCAGCCAGTTAATCAAGACCCTCTCTATCCAAAAAGCCTTGGCTATCAGTTCAAAGGCTATTTCATGGATGACGCTGCGATCCCGACGTTCATGTACCGGTTCGGCGAAATTGAGGTACAAGACCGTTCGGTGGCGGTGGCTTTAGGAGACAAGTGGGTGCTCGAACGCACGATTCAGTTTGTGTCTCCGCGCGATCAGACCGTTTGGTTTCGAGCGTTGGTCGGAGAAGTGGAAGCCGAGTCGAAACGGGAATTCAAGACAACTAATTTACGCATAACGATTCCGGTTGCTGAGACGTTGGTGCGATCATTGGCGAAAGACTCACCTGCGTCCGAACTATTGCTGAAACTCTCTATTCCACAAAACAAATCAACACTTACCTTTACCTATGAACTACTTGCAAAATAGTCGAATTGAGATGTCGTTCGCGTGTCTGATTTTTTTAGTCGGGTCGCTCGGTTCGATGGTGCAGGCTGAGGAAGTCGGCGATCGCTGGGGAACGGAGCAACGCGAACGAGCCTATTACCCGATCGTCAACGTACCGCTTCCCAAGGATGTGGTGATTGAAGTGGGGGCGTTTGCGGTCCTGCCCGATTCTCGCGTCGCAATTGGAACACGGCATGGCGAAATCTATTTGATGAGCGGGATCGACGACAAGAAGCCGAATCCCTCCTTCGATTTGTTCGCGACGGGGCTCGATGAGATTTTTGGATTGGCTTACAAAGATAATACGTTCTACGTCACGCAGAGTTGCGAGCTGACGCGAGTGAGCGATACGAACCAAGATGGCAAAGCCGATCGATTCGAGACAGTCTCGGACGCTTGGGGATATGCCAATTACCATGAGTACGCATTCGGGTCGAAGTTCGACCGAGACGGGAATCTGTTTGTTGCACTAGGCTTGTCACAGTCCTACGAATCGAATGCGCTGTTTCGCGGCTTCACCATGAAAGTTTCGCCAGAAGGGAAATCGACCGCATATTCCAGCGGTCTACGCAGCCCTGCTGGGATCGGGACGGATGAACATGGTGCGTTGTTCTATGTCGAAAGCCAGGGGCCATGGAACTGCTCATGTAGTCTCAAGGCCCTCTCGCCAGGTAGCTTTCAAGGGCACCCTGCAAGTTTCAATTGGTACAAGAATGCTCCTGAGTTAGGCCCTGTCCCCGAAATGCCAAAATCAGGTTCGAGAATTGTGGTTGAACGGGAGCGAGTCAAAGAGCTTGTGCCTTATGCGGTGGTATTTCCCTACATTCGAATGGGCCGATCGATAACCGGATTCACGGTCAATCAGACAAAGGGGAAATTCGGGCCATTTGAGAATCAATTGTTCCTCGGCGATTTCACTCTTTCGGTCATCATGCGTGCCACAACCGAGCAGGTGAATGGCGTTTGGCAAGGTGCATGCTACCCGTTTCGTGAAGGGCTTTCGACCGGAATTTTGAACGTCAACTTTACTCCTGAGGGGAATTTGCTGTGCGGCGGGACCAACCGTGGTTGGCCCGTCCGAGGAATCAAACCGTTTGCATTGGAACGGCTCGAATGGAGCGGCAAGATGCCATTCGAGATCGAGCGGATCACGATCGAGCCCAGCGGATTCAAGATTGCATTTACGAAACCGGTCGACAAAGTCTTAGGTAGCCAGCCAGAGACGTACAAAATTGCAACTTTTACGCACCCATATCACGGTGGTTATGGTGGACCTGAAATAGAAACCAGCACGCCGCCGGTGAAATCGGTTTCGATTTCCGAGGATGGTATGACGGCCAGTTTAGTATTGGACGGACTGACTCGTGGCCACGTGTACGACTTTGATCTTAACGCGTTGCGTTCATCGGACAAGGAAGAGTTGTTGCACCGAAAAGCCTACTACACGGTCAACGAGATACCACTACGTTAAAAATAGAGTTTGACGGACTACTCGTTCCGATCGGCCTCCTTGTCATTGTTGGCGACAGTGCCCACCTCGCCGTGTGCTCTGTGCTGGAAGTTGGATACCAGAACTAGGCGGTCGCTCAATTATCAAATTTTGGAGGATAAAATCCTTCGTCAATGAGCGAGCCTCGCAATAACATCATGTCTTCCGCATTCATTTCCAAAACCGCGATCGTTGCTCGACCCGCTGAAGTCTTGGCAACGATCCTTATGCCATCGATGACAAAGTGTTCCTGCCAACGGTGTTGGCGGGGATGATAAAGAGGGACGATCAGTCCAGTCTCACTATCGATACCTGCAATGTTCGGCCCCTTGGCACTGTTGCAGTAAAAACAGGACAACGCAAGATTTTCCAAATCGCTTGGTCCGCCATGCTTTCTTGCAATGATATGATCGATTTCAAATGGGATTGCGCTCGCCTGGGCCGGAAGCAAACAATACTCGCAGCAGAACGACGCTCGAGTTCTTACAACTCTGGCAACGGACGCTGGAAGTGCCATGACCTATTCGTCGGCTAAACTGCGTCGTGAGATAGAGCGGAGCAAGTCCACTTGCATGCCTACCATTCGGTACCGACGAAGCTCTTCCGATTCTTGAAGCGTCAGTTCTGCATCCCGGTTCTTGTCGGCCAGATATTGCATGCGTTGTAGATCGGAGTCGGCGAACCCCAAGTCCAAGAAAAACTTGGCCGCGTCCGGCGGTAGTTTCTTGCTTATGGGCTGGATCATTCGATCCCAAATCGCAGCTTCGTTTACGGTAGTCGCTTGTTCCATAGAATTCTCCTGCCGACATTATAGCACCCAAAGTACCCTTTCAAAGCAAGTTCCTGCATCAAACCGAAATCTACGATGAACGCCTTTGTCCGGTGACCAACGACCACCAAGCAATGGCCCAGTGACACCCCCTTTTTGGGTGCATCAAACCGTGCTACTTTATCATCTTCCGATCCGTGCTGTTCGGGCAACACGCCTCTAACAACAAGCGGCTCACAAAAATTAGGGAGCTTCCCATGCGCTATGCTTTTGTTTTCAAGCTTGCAATCATCCTGATCCCTTTTGCGGTTTGCTGCGAGAATGCGAATGGGTTCCAAGAACTCAGTCGTGCGACACTGGACGGCAAAAACCTACAGACCCTCTCGATCACGAATGATTGCGGTTACCTACGCGATGACAGCGAGGTCGTGTGCATCGAGCTTGCGTCGCAGAAGATCGACTTGGCCTTTGATGCAGAAACGATCGATTCATGGCACGGCTTCAAACGCCATAAATTCTCCTTCTCTGGCCAAGAAGCGTGGGTGGTCGAACCGAAAAACCCACGAGCCGATGGTCGATTCTCCTGGTGCATGATGTTTCCGGATGCGTTCACCGATCGATGTGCGGCGCCGATGCTCGTCAGCCGCGGCTACTACCATGTGTTTCTCTCGGTCGGAAATAGTTTCGGTGCTCCCAAAGCCATCGAAAAGCTCGGTGCATTTCACAAGATGCTCGTTGAACGCGGATTCCATCCCCAATCCGTATTGATTGGGATCAGCCGTGGAGGACTCTATGCGCATCGCTATGCAGCGACCTATCCAGATCGCGTCAGCGTGATCTATGACGACGCGGCCGTGCTGGACTACCAAAGTTGGCCCGGCGGCAAAGGGAAAGGAAAGGGGAGCACTGGCGATTGGCAAGAACTCAAAAGATGGTACGGGTTTGACTCCGACCAGCAGGCCGCAGACTACCCTCACACTCCTTTGAAAACACTTGGACTTTTAGCCAAGCACAAGATCGCGATCCTTTCGGTCGTCGGGGACAGCGACGATGTCGTCCCAGTCGACGAGAACACCGCGGTGGCCGAGAAGCTCTACAAGGAGTTCGGTGGGGTTTTTGAGGTCATCCACAAGCCGAGAGTGGGCCACCATCCGCATGGACTGGATGATCCCACACCCGTGGTGGAATTCATCGAGAAGTACACCGAGCAAAAGTGACGATTGATCCGTCTGATCGAGAACACCCATAACCGCTTGGCCCCCTTCGCCCCCGGGCTTTGACGGGGGAGAAGGGGGGCCGACCGCGTGTAAGATTGCGATTGGCGTAACGTCGTTTTGGCCTATGTGCCAACGGCACAAACGCCGATAGCCCAGGGCATCGCCCTGGGTTTGCAACGCCCCAACGCACGCTTGCCCCAACGGCCCAACGGGGCAACATGATTGACGCGTGCGTTCGCCCCGTTGGCCCGTTGGGGCTTGTGCGTTTGTGGGGGCCGCCATGCCCCAGGGCGTTGCCCTGGGCTATCACCGTTTGCCCCCTTGGGGCATTGTGGGGTTGGGCATTGCGGTCAATCCCATATAGAGTGGTGTTGCGACTCATGGATCGCACGCTTAAGCACTCGTTCCGATTCTACTTGCCAATCGCTTTGAGCGACTCCTCATCGATTGTGTTTGCCTCTTCATGAGCCAGCGCGACCTGCCTGCGTTGCATTATCCCCGATAAAATTGCGTTATCCATGACTGCGATGTAGATGGCGTCATGGCTGCGAGTGTCGGAAATAGTTGCGCTGCCGTTCTCCACCGACCATTTCACGTCGTGCAATCCATCCGCGTCCATTCGCGAAACAGACACCGGTTTCCTGATCCAAGGTGGGAGCTTAAAGGTAAACTCGGCCGCGCGCGGTGGCCCGAAAAGAAAGACGTTTTGCTTTTCATCGGCGACGTAGCTCGTATCGTTCGCAAACAACATCGCAGCGTCGGGTGAGACGATCGATGCCAATTCCCAATCCGGCGTTCCATCGGGTTTCAACCGATGTTCAAACTGATATGCGTCCCCTTCCAGCAGGAATGGCTCCAACATGCGAATCTCTCGACCGATTCGCGTCATCGGTTCCCACGTGTCGGGATAACGAAGCAGAGAACTGAGGCTCAAATTGAACCAGTAGAGTGAAGTGATTCGGCTCGAAAGGGCATGCATGGCCTGCGAGCGCAATTCATCCGGCGTAGGTGATCGCCGAGTCCGACCTCCGCCGAGGAAACCGCCTCCCCAGCCATCGTGTGGACCTTGGGACCAATAGGCACATGGCATCGGGCGATTGAGTTCTCGCAATGAGCGGCACATGACACCGATGGTCTCCAATGGGGCACCCCAGCGAATGCGTCTGCCACCCCAGCGATCATATTCTCCCCATGCATCCGCT
>JAIPFP010000189.1 GCA_021736575.1 Pirellula sp.
CAAGGGCATTCAATGCATGCCATCTGGCTTTACGCCAGTGGTAATTGACCTTCACCCTAGCATGAAGGTAACGATCCCCTGGGATAAACAAAGGCATTCAATGCATGCCATCTGGCTTTATGCCAGTGGTAACCCGAAGCGTAAGCGAGGGACGGTCTGCCCCTCGCTCACGCTTCGGGTTGTGATAGAGCCTTTGCCTGCGGCAAATCCACTAAATCAGCAGTCTCCTTCGGGGGGTGAGGGGTAGAGCCCTGACTTGGGATCCTCCGGTGCAGTGGTTTGTTTACGCTTCTATCCCAACAAACCCGTTCGCAGGCGATTGTGATTGTCGATAAAGGGACCGTCATCCGATCTCAAGCGTCGTGACGCCGAAGATGCGGCGATGATCCAGCAGGGGAACAGGTCTTTGCCTCAAACCATGTTGCCAACGCATCGCCCATTCCTGCCACCAGTAGCCGGGGAGGACTCTGGGCAATGATCTGCGTATCTACCAGCACCAGATCGGCGTTCTTGCGATGGAAGCGACTCCCTTGAACAACTCCGTCGTCCGAGTAAATCACCGACAACGCACTGCATGGCGAATCGCTGGACGCCACGGTTGGGCAACGAATGTGGGTACGAACGCGAGGTCTTTCGCGGTCGTATTCGGCTTGAGCAACGCATAGGTTGCTATCGACAACGTCAAGCTAGCCCAGATGATAGCGGGCGCGCGACGCAGAAAGAGCTTCGGATCATCTTTTGGGCACTTTGGGATCAGTTGGCTGCAGATGAGAGTTTTCGATCGTAAGAATTCTCTCGTCCACGATCGGCTTTTCGGTTTCCATTTCGGATTCCAAATCTGAGTGCGAGAAAATGTTTTCAGAGCAAGATAGATCCCTTACAAACTGTTCCAAAATCGCTCGTTTCCCCAAATACTTTACCGCGTATTCTCTCGCGTGATCGCCTAGTCGTTTACGCAGATCCGAGTCCTCTGCGAGAAGCAAAATCGCTTGAAAGAAACGCTCGGCTTGTCCGGGCGGAACGACGATCCCACGATGCGAAACGACCTTTGCAATTTGTGTGTTCAGGCCAGCGCAGGCCACGACAGGTCGGCCAGTCGCCAGCATCCCCGTCAGTTTGGAAGGCATCACCAAATCAGCCGCGTCCGCACGCTGAGGAAGAAGATGAATATCCGCGCAATTCATTAGGTCATTAAAGACCTCTATCGGTTGCACGGGAAGCATACGCACGTTGGGCAGATCGGCTGCATCGCCGGCGGTCATCTCGTACACTGCACCGTGCCCGCAGATAACGAAAAAGAGATTCGGATGATTGCGAGCCATTTTCGCCGCCTCCAAGATCACGCTGATCCCTTGCTTTGCACCAAGGTTGCCAGAATAGAGTGCGATACATTTGTCCGATGGGAGTTGAAACTTAGAACAGAGAGATTTCGCATCTGGCAATGGTCGCATCACGTCGCAGTCGACCCAGTTGGGAAACAGACGCATTCGGGAAGCAGGTACCCCTTTTTCGATCGCTTTCTGGACCATGTTTCCCGAAATGCTGGAGACAAGATCGAACCGGCGCATGAGAAAAGCCTCGATCGTTCGCACCAGTTTTTTTAGCAGCGGTTGCTTGAGAATGCCCAGTTCGAAAGCAGCGTCGACTTCGAAATCTTGGATATGCAACCAAGCTTTCGCCCCGGTCAGTCGTGCGGCTAGCAAGGTAGCAGGCATGCAGAAAGCCGCAGGCTCCACCGTCATGATCACTCTGGGTCGAAAGGTGATAGCTTTCCATAA
The DNA here is from genome assembly GCA_021736575.1 of Pirellula sp. GTDB lineage: Bacteria > Planctomycetota > Planctomycetia > Pirellulales > Pirellulaceae > JBKCUI01. The sequence goes on from JAIPFP010000189.1 coordinate 1,779, forward strand.
CACGACCGGCCAGCTGGAGATACCGAACGACGCAAGGTGAAGAATCCGCTTCATGCCGTTTACTTGTTTCGGCACCCATACCGGGCAGCGAACGACCTCCAGCGGTTCCGACTGGACCACATCCGGTGCCACACACGTTTTTGGCTCCCACGTTTTTGGCTCTGCGGGGGCAGTGTTTGTTGTTGGTGGGAGAGGGGTGCGTTTTTCCGTTTGGTAGCGGAATCCAGAGTATCCGTTTCTGATTTTCCAGTGAGGGTAATACGGAGGGGTTGTCACGACGCAGCAGGAGACGCCATTTTGCAACAAAAACTCGACCATTTCGCCGGAGTACTTTCCGACGCCGATTTCCTCAGGGGAGAAGTTCAAGCCGTGCAACAAAATTTTGAATTTTTCGTTCTTACGCATCATTCGATTCACTCGTTAGTACTGACCTACTTTCCTAGCAGTTTGCGATAAGTCTACTGAAAACTGGGAAAGTAATTGAGGTTGAAAACGTCCGGCGGCATAACCCGTCCAAACGCTTCTTCCGGCAATGTGGGATAGGCATCTTGCCTGTCATTCTCGGTGTGGGATAGGCATCTTGCCTGTCAGTCTCGCTGTGGGATAGGCATCCTGCCTGTCGTATTTTTCTTGATATAAGCAGGCATCCTGTTTGTCACTATTTCTTTCTTATGCTTTGACAGGCTGGAAGCCTATCCCACTCTAGTTCTTGGATCTTGCAATAGACCTGCGTGAAGTATCCTGCTTTCAGGATAGCGAATGCAAGTCCACGTTTGCCGTCCAGAAAACCGCCCATTAAAAAATAGGCACCTAGAAAATAGATGATTCCGGCAAGCGGCGATCGAGCTAACCGGTACTTGATCTTTTGTTTCAGCGTAAGTTTTTTTGCTGCATCCGGTTGTGATTCCATCTGCAGGAATCGACGGGCTTCCCAAGAAGAGTATTCATTGTGTTTTGCTACGTAGTGGTAGATGTCACGAAAGTCACGGTGGTCGATTTTGCTTTTGATCGTTCCAATCTCTCCTTCGATGATTGGATGTTCATGGATCTCCATATCCAAATGGCTCCATCGATTCTCGTTGATCCGCTCGTACTCCCCCGCCCCGACCCGAAACAGTGCGAGTTTTTTAAGTGGGTAACCATGCTTCAGTTCGCGGCCCATGAAGTAGATCGAGTATTTCAACCAATAGCCATCGACTCGCGAATTCGGTAGAGTTGCCTCAAGTTCTCGTTTGAAATCTTGGGTCAAGATCTCGTCTGCATCCAAGAACATCACCCACTTGGTCGCTGGCGTATGATGCCGAAGAAACCAGTTACGCTTTTTGGGAAAGTGACCATCCCATTGGAACGACACCAATCGAACGCCAAATTCAGCGGCCACCGCTGCGGTGTCATCGGTGCTATCTGAATCGACTACCACGACGTCCGCTGCCCACTCCGACGCGATCGCCGCCAAGCACTCCGTCAACCGCTGCGCATCATTCTTCGTCGGGATAACGATTGTCAAATCTAATGGCATTGTCAGCTCGAAACTTGCCGCGTTCGCGTTTTCATGAGATCAGCCACGGGACTTCAGCAAGATGTGGTCATGGAGCCAAGCACAGTCCGATCGAAAATCGTCTCTCGCAGCGGCGACTCTTTGGGAACGGCCCAATAATTCGTCGTGCTCAAACTCGCTGGTCCGGTTTTATCGGCGTCGAAAAGGATATATTGACGTGAGTCAAAAAAACTTTGAAAAGGTAATGGATGTAAAAAACACTCGAACAAAACGATAGGGCGACTTCTTTCAAAAACTTCCGTGCCACCCTGGAATACAGCATGTTCGTGCCCTTCGACGTCAATCTTGATGAGGCTTGGATATCCAACCTTAAGTGCAATCGTATCTAATTGTGCTACTTCTACCTTTACCTTCGTACCTGCCGACGAGAAATGTTCTTGAGTGAACGTTTGACCCAATTCCAAAGTACCCGTCGCACCCGTAATTGCGTCCGAGGTAAACTCGGCTGTACCGTCATGATTACTTATCGCAGCATAGTGAAGTGTAACCGAACGATTCAAACACTCCTTGAGAGTTTTCTGGAGTAGTTCAAAGTTACTGGCGTCCGGTTCAAAGGCGTGGATAGAAATCCCCGGCTGAATAGATGCGGCATACCATGTGTACTTACCAATGTTTGCGCCGATATCGAAAAAGATAGCGTCCGCTGGAAGATTCCGAACTATCTCTTCGAAGACTTTCGTGACCTTCGGCTCGCAGTCTTCCGGTGCAAGAACATAGACGGCATGTGTTATCCGTTTGACCCACCATCGATGAGGTAGCCAAGGGACTTTTGCTGGAACAGGTCGATCCAAGGCCGGCAATAAAAACTCACGAAACAAGGAGATTTTACGGAGCCGATGCAACGGATGAAACCGATTGCGTACAAATTCAAAAAACTTCATAGAAGGATTTACTCAGTGGTCGTTGTAATTTCGATGGGATGGCTGCGGTATCGAACAAGCGCGGCGGGATTGCCTACATACACTCCGTAAGCTTCGGCATCTTTGAACAGAACTCCGCGAGCCCCAAGAACAGCTCCCTGATGGATCGTAACGCCAGGGCCAACGAACGCTTCTGCAGCGACCCACGCACGCTCTTCCAAGACAATCGGCTTTGCACTCAATTGAAAATCCGCGTCTTCAATGTCATGCATTCCGGTACACAAATGAGCCCCCTGTGATGTGACTGCATACTTCCCTAAAGTAATCGATGCCATCGAATAGCAATTGACGCGAGGTCCTAAGCAGGAATGCTCACCCATGGTTAGATTGGGCGGAAACCAAATGCGGGCACTCGAATACACATGTGCCGACCATGCGACCTTTGCGCCAAAAAGCCGTAAGATTGCAACGCGATATCGATGCAATGGCGGAGGGGTCCACGACGCGAACAATCCCCACACGACATTCCAAATCACTCGTTGAATGCGGTGCTTCAACGAAAAACATGGTCCTCCACGGAGTGGTTGGGTCGCTTTCGCATCGAGAATGTCTGTCATAATCAAACTTTCAGCGCTTCGGCCATTCGATGCGTACTGACGGCAATATCAAAATGCTGACGATAGCATTCGCGGGCTTTCAATCCGATCGACTCTTTCTCTAAACCTGGCATCGCACCCCACCGCTCCAGCAATTGAATTGTTCCCTGCTCGGTATCCGCTGCAACAATCCCCGCACCCGAGAATTCAATCTCTCGCCAAATGTTCACTTGGTTCGAGATCAGCACCGGTTTGCTGCATGCGAGAGCTTCCGCCACAGCGATCCCAAAATTTTCTTGGTGGCTCGGTAAGATAAACGCTTCGCAACCATAAAACGCGCCCCACTTAGCATCGCCACTGAGCATCCCTGGGAAATGCACTCGGTTCGATACCCCGAGCTCTTGTGCCATACTGATCATCCGCCGTGCATACTCGGAATCAATCGGCCCCGCGACCACCAAATCGGGAACTTCGCGACGAAGTCCACCCATCCCAATTGGCTCCCCTCGCCCCGTTTCGGGGAGAGGGCGTTCGATGGTTCCATTCCTCAACACATTGGCGTAAGCCTTCAACAACAAATCGACCCCTTTCTTGGGATGGATACGGCTAAGGAACAGCAGGTACGGCCGGCCATTCAACTCAGGCGTTGTAGCACGAAAGGCCGCATCCATCTCTGCTGTCTCCGCGGGAGGTTCGATCACGCCATACCCGACGTTGATCTCCCGTTTCGGTTGATAACCACTGAACGTTTCCCGAGCTAAAAGCAATTCTTGTTCGCAGGTGAACAGCAGACCATCGACACCATTCACGACATGTTTTTCGATTACTTTCCAATACAGCCAATTTCGCCAAGCTTTGAGCCGGCGACTCGGATGGCGTTGGAACCAAGGATCCAACATTCCATGCGACATCAAGAACAGCTTTGGATTGGAGGTGTTGTGAAAACGCCGTTGTCGAATAACGGCTTTCCAAGTGGCGTAGCTCAAGTAGAGCCAAAGTCCATGGATCAAGACGATATTGAATTGTGGTAAATTCGCGAGCATCCAGGGATGGAATTGCGCACTATACCGCCAGGCGTTATTGGCGGGCCCTAATTGGTGGATGGGAAATGCATCGAGGGTTGGAGGTTTGTTAGCAGGCGAATCGAATGTCACGACTTCATTATTGAAGCCATTTTCCAGAAGGCTTGGAATCGAATTCCGCAATCCTTGACACGGTCCGCCGCTAACCGGATCCATGCTACCAATCACATGCAGTGTTTTCATAGAATTCATCAATGCGAACCAGTTCAGGTCTCGATCCCGTAGCTTCGTGATATTCGTTGATAATGCTCCTCATAGCGATCTAGCGTCACGTCGGATGAGAACTTTTTTGCATGTTCGACACCGAGTGCCTGTCGGCTTTGCTTTTCCGAATCAGACAGGCTCAAAAGCATCGCAATCTTTGCGCCACCTTCGTGAGCCCATTCACTTCGATTCGATAACGTCCTCCGTGAAAGATACGTCACCGCATCGCCACCGACCTCGGTCATCGGAGCATGACCGGTGGTTAGTACCAACGCGCCGCAAGACAATGCTTCCACGATTGGCCACCCGAATCCCTCTTCCAAGCTTGGGAATAAAAAGAGTTTAGTTAAGTTGTACGCGGAACGAACTTGTGCGTCATTTAACCCATCCAAAAATCGGACAGTCCCTCCATCTGGAATATCGTTCGCAAATTTTCGTAGCGAATCTGTGGGAGGCGATCCAATCATCCAAAGCGGGATGGCACTGGAAGTCACTTCGCACCACGCTCGATAGATTTCAATAACCCCTTCTCGGTTCTTGTACCATTGGTTGCCACCGACATGCAAAAGGAAGCCGTCTTTTTCGGAGGGGGATAGAAACGGGGCCAATTGAGAAATTGCTTCTTCTCGACGCATGATTGCAAAATCACTGTTGAGCCCGATATACGCGACTTCCGAACTCACTATGGATTTAAGTGAAAGACGATGTAAATCCGTTTGTGTGTTTTTGGAAATACTGAGGAAATGGCGTCCATTGGAGAAACCATTTCGAATGAGTCGTTGATATTGTTTGCCAGTCCAACCAGTTGGATTCTCTGGAAATTCACCTAGTGCAGATCGCAATGCTAGAAAGTCCATGCAGTGAATGACGAGAGGTCGATTCCCGATATTGGGAACCCACATCCCTAGGGCTTGGTCCATGACGACAAAAAGATGATCGGGCGGGGTTTGGCGGACGCGTTTACGCAACGTTCGGGGAAAAATCACAAATTGGTCAATATAGCCAAGCCACTTCCGAATGAAGTTGGATCGCACTGCGAGCTTTCCAAGAATGATCTTCGAAGTCCAACATTCAACCTGATGCCCTCGATCAAGCATCCCATCGCGAATGTATCGTGCAAACCGAGGCATACTCGCCGAATGCAGAGAGGGAGGATGTGTCAAAAGAACTAATTTCATTCGAGTTTTATGTGAATCATTGAGTACGCGTTTTAAATCTCGCCCAACGCCCTAAGGCGGTGGCATAGGCTTCCAGCCTGTGATTAAACGGACAACACAGGCTGGAAGCCTATGCCACATTGGTATTCTGAAATCCGCCGCCCGCTTAAGCACCAAGCGATTACCGCGCGCGAACTGCATCCTGAACGGCATAGACGATTCCATCCCCATAAGCCTTCCAAGTGTACTCTTGTGATTTTCTCATCGCCGCTTTCCCCATCGATACAACTTCTTCACGATGATCGTAGCACCAGGCAATGCATTCTGCGATAGTCTCTGGCGACCGAATCGGAACGAGAAACCCAGTTGCCCCCCTTCCATAGATCTTTTCCACTCCTGAGCCGTAGGCGCTAGCCTCGGATGTCATGTCACTACCAGTTGGAATCATGTTCTGTGCGTCACCCGTGGCTAGCGCAATCGGCTCACCTTGAATCGAATCAACCGGAACATGCCCCATGCCAAACGGGCTCGTAACATCCACCAAATCCTCGCCTCCGGTGTTCGGTGTAATGATGATCGGCAGTCCTTGGCTCATCGCTTCCTGGATCACAAGAGCACGCCCCTCGACAATGGAAGGTAAACAAAATACATCCATGGTTTGCATCAATTTCAAAACATCGGCGTTGGAACGCGTCGCATGATAAACGAAATGAGGATACTGACTTCGATAGAATTCGATTGGAACAATCGGGCTTCCCATGACGTGCAACTCGACCTTTTCCAGATCAAGCAACTTCATCGCAGCAAAAAGATCGGCTAACCCTTTGCGTTGTGTCATTGAGCCCGCAAAGAGTATTCGCAATCGACTATGATTGTTGAGATCGTCGCGATTCAGTTCTACATCGTATTCGGGCTCTTTCTTACGAGAAGGAAAATCGCGTGGGCTGTCCGGGCTTCCAAAGGGAATAACGGCAACAGTTTTGGATAGCAATACTTCCGACGGCAACGAATCACGAACAAAACTACTTGGACAAACGATCAAATCTGCTAACTCCAGTTCGGCGTCCTTGCGAGCGCATTTCGCAGCAGAATCGCGAGTGCCGACCAATGTCGGCTCCCACTGCGGCCATCTTTTGGCCTCCTCTTCTAGTAGCCTTCTCGCCGTACGCCAATAAGCGATCGGCAAATCGTAACAACAGACGATCCCTGCGGCCTTGGCTGCGCGAAAAGTTTTGAGTGCGCCATCTTCGTAGCAATAGACGCCGGAAATACAGCGCGGTCGTGGAAAAGGGGTCAGACCCCAATAGCCGGAACGGCCCTTCGCGTGCTTCGCACTATTGGGGTCTGACCCCTTTTCCATGCAAAGAGTTGCAACTCGACGGGCCACGGATCGATCGAAAGTTTCGAATACTGCATCAATGCAAAACGGTCCGGTTTCATGAGCGATCAAAGAGCGCCAACCGAGTCGACTGGCGAGAAGCCGCCCTCCCTCTCGCCACGGATGCAATCGCAAGGTGCTCCGCAGACGGGAATCGTAAGTCCGTCTCCGTATCTCCGCCATGCCGGGAAGACGGCTTAGTTTCGCAAAACCATTTCCCCCACAGGCAGCAATCCCAAGATGGAGTTCACGCAGCGCCTTTGCATCGAAAAACGCCATCGCTGTTTCGCGAACAAAATTGTTGCCAGATGGATGTGCGAGAAGAATCACGGCACTGCGGTTTCTTTGTTCGGCAACTTCTGAATTCGTTTTGCTATGGTGCGGCCGATTTCGTGGCTGGGATATTCGAACAGACGATAGAAGACCCACGCGAAAGGGATCACCATGAGAGTCGCCAATGAGGGCACGAGAAAACTACTGGGCTTCGACTGGAAAATCTCGATCCAGAAAATGCCGCCGATTTTAAACATTGGAAAATGTATGAGGTAAAGCGAATAAGAAATCGTGCCTAACGCTGCGAGCCATCTTACCCACCAGTCGTTTGGGGGGATGAATCGAGCACCATCGGTGATTAGCCACCAGAGCCCAAGAAACGATGCGACGCCCCAGCCGTAGTGCAGATAAAATACGTCAACGCCCTTGAGTCCTAGAACAGGAGTTAACATTAGGGAGAGAACAAGCAAAGCCAAGTGCCAACGCGTGAACTTCGGAAGCGTGTGACGAACGTAGTGTTCTGCCAACCATGCACCGCAGTTCCAGATGATTGCATACTTGAAAAAACTTCCTAAGGCTATTGCAGCCCCGGAGAAATGGAGTGCCCATCCGATTCCTGTACAGGCAAGCGTAAAAGCGAACGACGCAGCCATCCCAAAACGGAGATGAATCCAAACCAAGATTGGATAAACGAAGTAAAGCTCGACTTCGACCGGTATTGACCATAGAGAAGGATTCATTGCAATTTGGCCGCCGTCATATACCCAATTTTGGAGCATTAGCGCACTCAGGACATACTTTGTTCTCTCAGATCCAGTCGCGGATGCAGTCCCAAGTGAAAGCGACAGTATCATAGCCGAGAAATAACAAAAAACTAAAACGGCAAAATACGCTGGGTAGATTCGAAACCCACGCCTTATCGCATAAGAAGCGAGATCAGGAGAACGTCCTTTGCCTGCTAGTGGCAGGTGGATGCAAAACCCACTCAGCACGAAGAACAGCATGACGAGCGATCCCAATTGCGAAACCGGTAGCGACAAAAGACTCAACCATCTGTCGAGTGCAGAATATCCGCTAGGATTGGAATTGATCTCCCTAAACCCAACCCAAAGATCTACCCGAGAATGAAACCAAGCGACTCCAAGAGCCGCCACGCCACGGAGAACATCAATAGCAGGAATATTCATAGGAACTAACGGAAATCCGGTCGCTCAACTCGCGAAGCCAACAGTCCGCGGTCACTCACAATAAAACCGTACCACGTTAGCGAGCGAGTCGTAAAGATCTTGCGGTCGCAAGACTTGCCCTGAATAGCGATAGAAAGAGTAACCACAATCCACAAGCATCTGAACGACCTTTCGAGGAGCAATGTGACGTTGCTCTAGGTAGTCTAGATGAAGCTCGAAGAACAAAACCGGCCGCCTTTCTCTCAAGTAATCCATGGCTCCCTGGACCGCTTCAAATTCGTACCCTTCGATGTCAATCTTGATAAAGTCCGGCGAGATACCAAGTCGCTCCACGCATTGTGGTATGGTTTCGACGGACACAGTAATTTCCGTCGGCTCACCCCACATCGAGTGATCAAATCTCTTGCTCTGAACAAAACCTCCGATAGGGTCCACTAGCATCGTCATTTCCGATGACTGCGCGCCGATTGCGATGGGCTCGATCAGCATTCGATCCTGGAGATTGCCAATTATCCTTATTTCTTCTAGCCGCGAACACAAGCTTGGCGAGGGTTCGAAACACACGGTGTGATTCTGCGGATTGGCCGCACAAAACAGTGCGGAAACGATTCCAGCATGTGCTCCGACATCAAAAAGCTGTCCTCCTCGCTTCGATAGACGTGCGATGCCATACAGCTCAGAGAGATACTCATTCTTGGATGTGATTTCAACCAATTCTTGTTTGCACGCATTGGGCAGGTCAAACGGCGGAATGTCGGCGACGTGGCAACGAATTGAATTGGTCAAATATTCCAAGTTCACTGCCGGAAACTTTTCATCCGAAGAAGTACGAAAGAGGCGGTCTCGGATACCACGCAAGACTGGACCAGGGAGCATCCTTTTTGCGAGTGACTTGATCGTTCGCTTCATGAGACTTGAATTTCTCGATTCACTCTGTTCAATTCCCTGGATTCGACCTACAAAACATTTTTATCCGATAAACCTACGAGCCTTTTTGCGGAACGTATGACTCCCTCCGAAATCAATTGAAAGGGAGTTACCAAGGTACTTGGGTGAGTCTTAAGGGAGATTGGATCGTCTGAACTCGGATGCGATGCTTCGGCCGGATAGTTCTCCACAAGCGGTCGGTAAAGGCCCGCAAAATGATTAGCCACGCATTCCGTAGGCAGGGTCAGATCAAGCTTGGGAAAAGCAATTTGGCGAGTATCGAAACACACCGACTTGCCGGATTTTTTGGCAGCCAGTGCGGCCCAATAACCTTGCTCAAGGTGAGGAAGATGTCGTTGGAATTGCTTCAGTGACGCAATTTTTTCACAAAGGTCAAAATCGATCCAATCGTTGGACTTGAGATAGAAAAAACCTGAGTTCAAGTGGCGAACCAAAGGAACCTTCTTTACGGATCTGATTAGATCGCTTGTTTGGATCGAGTAAGCGTTTCGAACATCCCCCATGTATGCAAACTCGACATCCGCTCCCCTCAAATCAACTCCCTTAAACGGTCGGTAAAAGAAAACATCCGAATCGATGTACAAATAGGATCCATCGATGAGGAATGGAATATCGACGATTTTTTTGGCAAGAGGAGACTTGTCGTAGTGACTCTCCAAATTCGGGCGCTGTTTGAAGATATCCTTCCTGCGACTTGAATTATCCGCGATTCGTGGGAAGCTCACGCAGCAAGGCGATACTACGTCTTCGATCGCCCTCTTGTCCTCCGACGTCAACGATCCATCGCCAATAACACTTATCGCGAACGAATCTAAGCAAGTGGACGCGAACGACGATATTGACCTGAGTAACAACGAGACGTCTCGATGCCCTGCAAACCACACAACAGGCAGGGAAATCGCCATACGCCTTCTCCTTTAGGAACGACAAGAAAATAGAAATTGCAAAATGATAGTGAACGAGACGTCGAGCCAGTGCGCGGCAAAAGTTTTTCCCTTGTCAACTACGCTAATTGTTCTCTCGCCATTCGTAGCAATTTGCAGAACACAATGTCGCCAGTTAGGCGTCGCTAAACAATAAGTGGCCGCTTTTGTTTACTTAGTTGGGTGAATTTCGTAGTTCCATTCGCCATGGAATTTGTTTCGCCGAATTGATACTTCTGCGAGTTCTTCATCTGACACCGAGCGAGCCTTCTCGTAT
>JAIPFP010000190.1 GCA_021736575.1 Pirellula sp.
GGGAACGACTTGTGCACTGGATTCCCGCCTGCGCGGGAACGACTTGTGAACTGGATTCCCGCCTGCGCGGGAACGACTTGTGAACTGGATTCCCGCCTGCGCGGGAACGACTTGTGCGTGGCTCATGGGGCTCATGGGGCTCATGGGGCCATCCATCTATGCTTGCCGACCGATTTTGATTTTGCTAGATTTCCTTCTGCTCGCGAACGATGCCACGCCACCAATGTCTCCATAGAGATCATCTTGCCATCCAGGCTGAATGGAAGAGCAAAAGGAGACGAGTTCAACCTTTCGCCACTTTGTGGCTAGCACTCGATCAACCGTTGTGCCGAGCGGCAGACTTATTTTAGAATTGCGTCAGCTTGGAACGTCTAGCCTATAGAGGTTTTTCTCGCGGATAACCAGTTCGACCGCAGGCGGTACTTGATAACGAATGGTTTGCCCTCTGCGAATTCTTGCTTTCAATTCGGATGAACTGATTTCTATTTGCGGAGCCACAACCTTCGTTTCAATAACTTGGCTAAGTGTTTTGGAATCCAAGTAGGGACGCAACATTTCCCACTGAGGTTCTCCAACCCCTCCGCGCGCGATCACGCAAGGTGTAATCATCCGAAACAATTCCGTTGGTTCTCGCCATTTTGCTAAATCCACGAGAACATCGGCACCCATCAATAAAAACAATTCCGCGTCCGGATTTTCGCTTGCGATGGCTCGAACGGAATCAATGGTATAGCTGATCCCACCTCGGTCCATTTCCCGTGTGTCCAACTCGAAATCGGGATTACCGCCAATCGCAAGCTTGACCATCTCGATGCGATCTTTGTTGCTTGCAACCTGCCGATCCGTCTTGAGAGGCGATACGTTGGCGATGAGGAATCGAACTCGATCCAGTTTCAGCGAGTCGCGACAAATTTCTGCTAGCAGTAAATGACCCATGTGAATTGGATCAAACGATCCGCCGAATATGCCTAGTCGCAATGCCATACGATGCTTTCCAAATTTGTCTTGTAGGGTAGCACGTCCAGAGCCCTAGCGATGGGTGTGGACGCTTGGTCAATGATTCTAGCGAATCACACGCCCCTCGTGCTTCGTGCCCCGTTCTTCGTTCTTCGTTCTTCGTTCTTCGTTCTTTGTGCTTTGTGCTTTGTGCTTTGTGCCTCAGGCCGTGCCACTTGGACTAAACCCAGCGAAGATAAGTGGTTCGTCTGGTGTTCTGTGGATCCAATCTGGGGTTGCTCTCCCCATTTCTAGAAGTTCCATCGTCGAGATCCTCTCCGTTTTATCGATTAGGCCAAGGGATTTCGCCAGGAAACCGATTATGGTCTCCGGCGTAACGCCTTGTTCACGATAGTAACTCAGTCGAGTGTCTCCGTGCCTCTTGGCGAGTCGCCTACCGTCTCGACCAACCACCAACGGCATATGCAGCCAGGCCGGAACATCCCAACCAAATGCTTGGTAAAGTGCCATCTGCCGATAGGTGCTGAAGACTAAGTCATTTCCGCGCACCACATGATTGATCCCGAAATCATGATCATCGACCACGACCGCTAACTGATAGGCAGTGACTCCATAACTTCGCGCGACGACAAAATCACCGAGCAACCTCCCCGCGTCTAGCGATTGGATACCAAGTCTCTCATCCTCGAAGCTTAGAATTCCTTTCGGCATTCTAAATCGCCAAGCGAATGGAATCCCCTGACGTTTGAGATCGTCGCCGTGGTTTCCATCATGATGCGAGCATGTGCCTGGGTAGATCGCTCCGTCGAGAACCGACTCATGCGGCGCGCTTGCCGCTCTTTCGATTTCGCTGCGCGTGCATGTGCATGGATAGATCAAGTTTCGATGCTTGAGTTGCTCGATCGCCATTGCATATCGAGCCTCTCGACTGGATTGGATCGTAAACGTTTGTTCCGAACCATTGGGGTCCCAATCAAGCCCCAACCAGTTGAGATCTTCGATCGCCTGCTCGGTTGCCCCAGGTTTGGTTCGAGGCGTATCCAAGTCTTCGATGCGTAAAAGCAATTGCCCGAAAACTTGCCTAGCGGCCAGCCACGCCACCAAAAACGTTCGGGCGTTGCCAACGTGCTGAGCACCTGTTGGCGAAGGCGCCAAACGTCCAACGTAGCTCATGACAATGTTACCCGAGCCGATCGGTTGGCTGCCTGAACGATGTGGATCGAAGCATTGGGCAACGCAACTCTCAACTGTTCTGCACACCAATTTGCGTGCGAATAGTCTTGAGCAACGGCGCAAACCGAAGGCCCCCAACTGCTTTGCGTCGCACTATCGATTCCGATACTCCTGGCTGCTTCGATCGATTGTGCGATCTGCGGAGTGCGATAAATGCCCCCTTGGGCGATCGCAAAGATTTCGCCTGCCAGTTGGCCATACCAACCCAATGCAACATCGAAGTGCTTCCAATCGCCGCTTGCCATCGATGGCAAAAGTTCTTGCTCAACCAATTGGATCATGGTGGCACGGTTCGGGTTCGAAGTCTTGGAACAGCGATCAAACATTTCCGCTTCTGCAAGTCCCGAGTCACCCAGCGAACGGTCGTTCTGAATGATCAAAATAGGCCAGGCTTCCGGAAAGGGTATTCGCTTCGTACGTTCGGCGTGGACGTTGGTCGTTTCTGAATTCGATATCCCTTGATCGAAGACGAACCCACCCTCAATGAAGCCGCTGAGCCCAATGTTGGAGCGTTTTCCTCGCCGACTGAGTTGAGCAAGTTGCGTCCGCAAGACGCTTGAATTCGCTCCATGGCCGCCAGTGCATGCCTTCTCGAGAATAGAAGATACGCTCAAATTCACGTTTATCGAATTGCCTCGGGTGGAGCGGATTTGTTCTGCAGCCATCAGCAGGGTTGCAACGGTGCAAGCCATTTGAGTACCCGATCCCAAACCGCAATGCGGACTTGGTGCTTGCGCAATCGAAAGCGATTGGATAGGTATCGAAAGTCGTGTTTCCTCCCAATGCGACATGATCGATTCGAGGCGGGGTCGCCAGTAATCATCCGCTTCGATCGACCATTGACCGAGAGGAGTTTGGGTACTTGAGTCGGGCGTTAAAGTAGCCTGTACGATGGCCTTGGAGTGCTCGACCATCAAACCGATACCGCCGAAGCAATTCGGTTCCCCCGGCGAAATCTCAAGCAGACCGAAATGAAGCCGACCATACGAATGGACTGCGATTCGGGATGGATGCTGCGGTTGGGTTGGAATGTTTGGTTCGAGCATGGCGTCGATTGGCTCGGGTTGCAAGTCGACTAGGATTCCACTTCAGCGGCCGCGATGATCAATGCATCTTCAGCACTGCCTGACCATTGCGGCATATCCAGTCGGGTCGCTTGCCAGCCAGGATGGCTAAGCGTTCCCTGCTGAGCAGAGTCTTTTCCGATAATTCGCCACCTGAGAGGGGATGGGTCATTGGGAATCGAGACCGACGAGCCCTCCGTGGCTTCGACCAATGGTTTAAGACCGAACATGCGTTCGAGTGTTTTTTTGGAATCTCGCAGAACGTCCCTTGCCGCAGAACCGACTTGTGCGTCGTTGTATTGGTCGAGCGATTCGCCAATGAGATCTAGCAATCTTGCCTCGCGTTGCAAAGCGCTCAGCAAAGTCAAGGCTTCGTTTCGCATCGCGGGCTTAGCCTTGGAAACGATCGTTGATTTGGGCAATTTGTCGGACTCAACTGTTTTTTCATTGGTAGCTGGAGCCGCAATCTGGGCGGGTTTGTTGTCGAGGCATTCTCGAATTCGGGTCTCGGTAATACGACCGAACAGAACAGCAAAGAAAGCGCGAATGGCCAGGAGCGGATGCATGTAATCGCAACAATAAATGGGTTGGAGTGAGGCGATCCGTGAATCGAAGTCTTGCGACACACTAAAACGCCGAGATGTAAACTTCATTTTTCAGAACAATTTAGTTATTTAATCCCAGCATTATATCGCCTGATCGCGGATTGTTGCAGGTGCGTTCGACTCGCAATCCATGTTATATTGTTCGGTTCGTTAGGCGAGCAGCGAGTTGCAGTATCCCAACCCGAAGCGTAAGAGCGTACGCGAGGGACAATTTAGCAGGTCCCTCACTTACGTGTCGGGTTATGTTTGGCAGTTTTCAGTCTGCCGCTCGCCTAAGAGCGAAAACGCGGATTTCGCTGATAAATGAAATGGAGGTAACTTTGAACGATTCGCAAGGAAAAGAGAATCCGAACCGACGACGCGTGTCCGACCTCGCCCCTTCGTATGCTTCAGGGAACCAAAAGGGCCAATCGGGCCGGGCCCCGACCGGCAATTTCGCCTCAAACAAGGCGCGGACAGAACCACCGGCTTCGGCCGCTTCCAAACCAATCGTTCCCCAACCCCATCTCTTGGCTCCGCCCACCGCAACCAGTCGCTCTGTGCTCCAACGCAGTTTGGCTGAACTTTTGTTTCGAACTTCAGGAACTTGGGCTGATCGTGAAAATATTCAACAGCGGATCGGGACAAGCGTTCTTCGCGTTTCCAAGTCGATGGAGAGTCGCAATTTCCATCGCGTCGGCAAGCAAGATCTAGAGAGCATGGCCGAGGCCTATGATGAACTTTTTTTCCAAGGACTCTGTTTGCCTCTCGCAAGATCCTATGGACTATCATTTCGATTAAGTGCCAGGATGACGCGCGCGGGCGGCAAGACAACGCGGACCATTTATCGCGGCACTCGCTCCAATCCCAGCCGAACTCACTACGAGATAGCGATCTCGACATCCTTGTTGTTTCAATCCTTTCGAAAGCCAAACGACTCGATTCGAGTTTGCGGGCATGACTGCATCGATCGATTGACGGCCATGCAACGGATTGTAGAACATGAGATGATTCACCTGTGCGAAATGCTGGCCTGGATTCAAAGCGATTGCTCGGCTAGTCGATTTCAGTCGATCGCTCGCAACATGTTCGGGCATACCGAACACCGGCACGAATTGATTACGCAGCAAGAACGGGCTGCCAAGGAATTCAATATTCGCTCTGGAGCCCATGTTGCGTTTCCGTTTGAAGGTAGACTCCTTCACGGGGTTGTCAACCGAATCACACGTCGCGCAACCATTTTGGTGGAAGACCCACGCGGCGAACGTTACAGCAATGGCAAAAGGTACTTGAAATACTATGTCCCAATCCAACAACTCCGACCAATCACCTAAGCAACATTCATGAGACAATTGACTTCCATCTCGGGAAAATCATCCGCCGAGGCCTTCGTAGCATATCTGGTCACCCAAGATATTTCGACTCACGTCGAGCCGGACACCACGGAAGCAGACAAGTGGGATATTTGGATTAGAGATGAAGACAAAACCGAATTTGCTCGCGAAGCTCATCAACAGTTCTTGCAATCACCTAACGATCCCAAATTTAGAC
Source organism: Pirellula sp. (assembly GCA_021736575.1). Classification (GTDB taxonomy): domain Bacteria; phylum Planctomycetota; class Planctomycetia; order Pirellulales; family Pirellulaceae; genus JBKCUI01. The sequence goes on from JAIPFP010000190.1 coordinate 5,390, forward strand.
AAGCGGTCGATCAAGCAAGAAGTATATTGAAAGAACAAAAGCAGAAGTCGATCGAACGGCGGAAGAACATTCAAAATCCCGTTTCCCGCGTGAATCCAAGCCTATTCAGTGGTCGCCTACCGCCGTTGACGCTCACTTTGATTCTTATTTGTGTCTTTTTCGGTGTCGTCAAGTTCCTTTTGTCGGATGGAACACAAAGTGGTGGTCTGGGCAGTCTTGCTATGCAGAAGCTGGGTTTTGTCGACCTAAAGCTTTATCTAATGTCTGGCGATCCGGCAGCTTCTCTGAAGCGGGGAGAGCTTTGGCGAGTCTTGACGCCCGCCTTTTTGCACGGAGATCCTCTCCACTTGTTGCTGAACATGCTCGCGTTGGCAAATTTGGGGCGAGTTACGGAGCGTCTGGAAGGGACTGGCAAGTACGCCTTAATCGTTCTCTTCGTGGCCATTTGTTCCCACTTGCTACAAGGCCTAACGCCAACACAATGGTTTGGTTCGCCTAACTTTGTTGGGATTTCAGGCGTGATTATGGGGCTGCTTGGATACCTCGGGATCAAAACGACGTTGCGACCCGATCTCGGGTTTGTTCTTCCGCCACAAGCCTACATTATGACCGGCCTGATTTTGGTCTTGGGATTTTCCAAAGAAATGAACCTTGCAAATCTAGCTCACTTGGGCGGACTGCTTGCAGGAATTGCAATCGGGTTCGTATTAAGCGATCGCCGCTTCGATCGAAAGTAGGTCCATTCCATTTAGCTTGAGCGCCGTACTCGATTAGCCAAAAAGCATACAGCCAAAAAGCATAACAAATCCCCAGGGCAAGCTTGGGGTATTTCGAAACCGGCGGGCCTTCTGCGGCGGTCCGCGATATGATCGATGCCGAATAATGAGCCGAAATTGATTGATTGATTGATTCCCTTTCATACCACGAACGAAATGGGTAGCACTTTTGAACGATAAAAAAATATCGGTAGCGATTCCGTGCGAGCATCCGATGCTTGCGACGGCAATCGCGGCTGTTGCCAACGCAAACCAAATTCTCCGAGATCGCTTTAAAACAAAAGTTCGAGTAGAAACCAAGGGAACTGCAAACTTTGTTACGCAGGCCGACTTGGATTCCGAGCGAGAAATCGTAACGACGATCCAACAACAATTCCCAGCGCATGCGATCATCTCCGAAGAGTCGCACAGCGATCGCGCCGATTCAACCGACCTTTGGATTATTGATCCACTCGACGGCACAAGCAACTTCATGCACGGCATTCCGCATTTCGCGATTTCTGTTGCATATTACCATGCAGGCCAACCCGAGTTGGGAATCGTCTGTAACCCAATCACCGAAGATTGGTACGTGGCACTTCGAAATCAAGGTGCATGGCACAATGGTACTCGACAGTGGGTCGATAAAGCCGAGCGAATGGACGAAGCCATGATTGTTTGCGGATTCTACTACGATCGAGGCCGCATGATGGAAGCGACTTTAGATACGATTGGCGATTTCTTTCGCCACAACATTCATGGCATGAGACGCTTCGGAGCGGCAGCACTGGACCTTTGCAACTTAGGATGCGGTCAATATGGACTGTTCTTTGAGTACAAATTGCATCCGTGGGACTATGCTGCCGGGCAGCTTTTTGTATCGGAAGCTGGTGGGAAAACCACCGACTGCAACAACATGCCGTTGCCATTGCATAGTGCCAGCAGCATCTGCGCCACCAACGGGCGACTCCATCAGCAAGCGTTGAGCATCCTGGCGCCTCATTGGAAGAAACTGTGCCAAGATTTGGGTTGACGCCTAACGCGAGCTCATGTTGAGCAATGCAAATGCTTTCGCGGTCGCGCATCGTCCACGTTGCGTGCGAATCAGATACTCGCTTCGCAACAGAAACGGCTCAACCTCGTCTTCCAACGTGTCCGAGGATACACTCATGGTGTGAGCTATGGCTTCCACGCCTGCTGGTCCTCCGTGAAAGACTCGAATCAATGTTTCGAGGTATCGACGGTCTTGCTTGTCCAACCCCACTTCGTCGATGCCCATCATCGCGAGTGCTCGCTGCGCCAAATCCAAAGTCACTCTACCATCCGATTTGCTCATGGCAAAATCGCGCACCCATAGAAAGCGATTGTTCGCGATTCGAGGTGTTCCGCGTGCACGTTTGGCGATTTCTTCGGCCGCATCGGCGTTCAAGTGAACGTTGAGTTTCGTTGCGTTGCGAGACAAAATTTCCACTAGCTCATCTTGCGAGTAATACCCCAAATGCTGCCGAATGTGAAAGCGATCCCGAAGCGGTGCACTCAGCATGCCTGCACGCGTGGTAGCGCCTATCAAAGTGAATTGTTGCAATTGCAGGTTAAGCGTTCGAGCATTGACCCCTTCGCCGAGAATAATGTCGATTCGAAAGTCTTCCATGGCCGTATAAAGGAACTCCTCGACTGGCTTGGGCAATCGATGGATTTCGTCGATGAACAGTACCGAACCATGCTCAAGGTTGGTTAAGTAGGGAATCATTTCTTTGGGCGCTTTAAGAACGGGGCCGCTAGTCATGTCGACTTTGACCCCCATCTCGCGCGGGATACAAGTTGCTAAAGTCGTTTTGCCCAAGCCAGGTGGACCATCGAACAGAATATGTCCCAACGGCTCGTTACGCTTTTTTGCGGCATCCATGGCTATCCGGATAACATCCATCACTTCGGTTTGCCCGACCATATCCGATATGCGTTTTGGACGAAGCGCCGAATCGTTCTCGCCGGTGGGAATGGCATTCGGACCGCTCGCGTTGCCATTCGCTTCGCCACCATTCTTCTTGCCATCGTCATCGTCGTCCGGCGACCCTGCGACTATTTTTCGTTCTCGAACCATCCTGCACTCCGTTCTGTCGTACGCTCTGTCGCCATGCTCAATTCGGCCTTACTTGTTGTCTGCACCTGTCTCGAGAATTGCCATGAAGGCTTTTTGAGGGATGTCGACTGAGCCGATTGATTTCATTCGCTTCTTGCCTTCTTTTTGCTTAGCCCAGAGTTTCTTCTTGCGAGAAATGTCTCCGCCGTAACATTTGGCTGTCACGTTCTTACGCATGGCTGGAACGGTCTCGCGGGCGATAATGCGAGCACCAATAGCCGCTTGAACGGCGACTTCAAACATGTGGCGATCGATTTCTTCTTTGAGCTTTTTGACGACGGCCCGTCCTCGTCGATCCGAATCTGCCTTGTCGCAAATCACGCTAAGTGCGTCGACCCGCTTTCCGTTGACCATGATATCCATTCGAACAAGATCTGCTGGAGCGTAGCCGACGACTTCGTAGTCCATGGTTCCATAACCGCGAGTCACGCTCTTGAGTTTGTCGTGCAAATCGTAAATCACCTCTGCCAGAGGGAGTTCATACGAAACGAGAGCACGTGTCGCCGACAGATATTCGTTGCCTTTTAGTACACCTCGCCTATCTTGGCTCAGTTTCATCACAGCCCCGATATACTCGATGGGGAGTACGAAGTTAACACGAACAATAGGTTGTCGAAATTCTTCGATATCACCTGAATCCGGTACTTCTTGCGGGCGGTGGATTTCCATTTTCGTTCCATCCCGTTTGATAATCTCGTAAGTCACGTTCGGAGCTGTTTGGACTAGATCGATATTGCATTCGTTCTCAAGCCGTTGCTGGATGATTTCCATATGCAATAAGCCCAGAAAGCCGCATCGGAAACCGAAGCCCAAGGCTTCGCTCGATTCGGGTGCGAATTCAAACGAGGGGTCGTTAATGGCCAGTTTTTCAAGGGCATCTCGCAACTCGGTAAACTCTTGACCATCGCTGGGATATAACCCGCAATAAACCATACGCATAGGCGGTTTGTAGCCTTCGAGCGGAACCGCTTTGTCGTCGTTGGACATCGCGACCGTATCGCCGATACGTACATCCTTGAGCGAACGGATGTTACAAATCAGATACCCGACTTCGCCGGATCGTAGTTTGTCGACGGGTTTGCGTTCCGGGACGAATTGCCCTAATTCGAGCACCTCGTAGTTCACGCCAGCGCCGAGAAACCGGACTTTGGACCCTCGTTTGACTTCCCCATCCATGAGACGAACATAAGTGATAGCGCCGCGGTAGTCATCGTAATGCGAATCAAACACCATCGCGCGGAGCGAGTCGCTTTGGTTATCTTTGGGAGCTGGTATTCGTTCGATAATCGCCTGCAACAACTCGTCAATGCCGATACCCGCTTTTCCGGAGCATTTGACGATTTCGTCGGGATCAATACCCAGCACTTGATGCATTTCTTCGGTGACTTCGTCGATGCGTGCATGCATCAAGTCAACTTTATTGATGACCGGAATGATCTTGAGATTGTGATTCATGGCAGCGTACGCGTTCGCCACCGTTTGTGCTTCGACCCCTTGAAACGAGTCGACGAGCAGCAATGCTCCTTCGCAACACGTCAAGGAACGCGAGACTTCGTACTGAAAGTCAACGTGGCCGGGAGTGTCGATCAAGTTCAGTTCGTAAACCAAGCCTTTGTATAAGTAATTGAGCGCGACTGCTTTGGCTTTGATCGTGATTCCGCGTTCACGCTCAAGGTCCATTCCGTCTAGCAACTGCTCTTTCATCTTACGAACTGCGACAGTACCGGTGCGTTCCAAAAGCCGATCGGCCAAGGTGCTCTTGCCGTGGTCAATATGTGCAATGATGCAAAAGTTGCGAACGCGATCCAGTGGGATTTCCCCATCGAATTTGGTACCGATGTTGCCTGTTATCATGAATGAGTCCTGATGATTGATCTAAACTAGACGAAGGCGCACTAGGTAACTTGGTGTTTCTTGAAATCCATTCGTGCAACTCCGGCTGCGCCGAGGTAACCTGCGTCACCCCCCAACGAAGCAAAATCGATTTTCGTACCGCGTGCCACGTATTCGAAACTGCGGTCTCGGAAAGTGTGCTCGATCCTCGCCAAGAATCGCAAGCCGACCGGCGAATTTCTGCCACCGAAATTCATGGCCCCCCCTAACACGACCAACCCAGGATCCAACGTGTGAACAAGGGTCGCAATTCCCAAGGCCAAATAATCCGCTGTCTCATCGATCATTTTGAGGCTAAATGCGTCGCCCGTCATGGCCGCTTCGTAGATCATGCGGGTTGTTAACTTATCCATATCCTTGGAAAGCGAACTGACCGCCCCCGCTTGCAATTCTTCGGCTGCACGCTGCGCCACTGCGCTGGCGCTCGCATAGGCTTCTAAATGCCCTCGTCCACCACCCCAAACGCAAAGCCGGGCATCAGGTCTAGGATCAATAATCATGTGGCCACATTCGCCGCCGAAACTGTTTTGTCCGACGACAAGCTGGTTGTCGATGATGATCCCACCGCCGACTCCTGTCCCCAGCGTCAGCAGAACCATACTGTTGTGAATCGTGCCCGTTCCAACCCAGAATTCCCCAAATGCGGCCGCGTTGGCATCGTTGGCAAACGACACCGGTATGCCGATCGAGTCCTCCAAACACTTTACTATTGGAAAATGATGCCAATGCGGATGGTTCGGCGGTTCTATCAGCATTCCTCTGGGAATATCTTGGCTGCCGGGAGTTCCTAATCCGACTCTGACTAAGGACTTCCGTTCAATATCGAGCGAGCGGAGCAATGCCATTGAGCATTCGGCGACTCGCCGCATCGCATCCGCAGGTCCGCGAGCCTCTTCGGTTGCAATGGAGTTAAATCCAAGCGTTTTGCCTTGATCATCAACCACCCCGATCTTGATTCCAGTACCACCAACGTCGATCCCGAAGTAGTAAGGTGGAGTGGCGTCTGCGACGGAATAAATAGGCTGCAAAGTCATAAATCGTTTGGCTGTGTGGTTTGCGGTAGAAATACAACTTGCCATCTACCGGTCTAAGCAATTCAGTATACGCTTTGAACACCCAAGCTGACAGACACGATTTCCACCTCGTTCCATCCAAAACGATCTGAGGTACCATTGTGTTCGTCGATCCGCATCAAACTCTTAGAAAGCGAAATAGCAGTCATGTCACTCAAGCCCGGGCCAGAAGATTCACAAGAAATGGTTGCACCAGGAAACGTCGATGCCAATGCGAGCACGACCTTTACCGAAACCGAATCTGGACTCAAGTACCGAATACTCCGAGGGAGTGACGGCAAAAAACCCAAGTCCAGGGACAAAGTGACCGTCCACTACAAAGGCTGGCTGGATGATCATTCCATTTTCGACAGTTCCTACCGCCGCAACGAAACGATTTCGTTCGGTCTAAACCAAGTTATCGCTGGTTGGACGGAAGGGATGCAATTGATTGGTGAGGGAGGAATGATCGAGTTAGAGATTCCGTATCAGCTTGGTTATGGCGATCGCGGAACTCCCGGCGGTCCTATCCCTCCCAAGGCGAATCTTCATTTCATCGTCGAACTTTACAATGTCGTGGAAAAATGAGCGTCGCGGAAAAATAAGTCGAGCGGCAGAGCCTGCTGTCACCTGTCCGTTTCTCTGCGATCACTTGGATACCAATCAGAACACAGTGTAAACCCCTCACCCCCCAGCCCCTCTCCCCGAGTACAGGGCGAGGGGAGCAAGATCAAAAGATGTGGGCGAGACGCCCATGCCACTACCTAAACTGCAGTCGGATCCTCACTTACTCGTACTCGGTTAGCAATGCCAATCTCGAGTACGAGTGTCCATTCCTTGAGCGATCAAGGTTAGCGACGATCACCGCCGCCACCGCTACGTCCACCGCCACTGCTTCGGCCGCCGCCGCCACCGCTTCGGCCTCCGCCGCCACCACC
>JAIPFP010000191.1 GCA_021736575.1 Pirellula sp.
CGTAGCGTTCCACCTGCGTTGGAGCCTTCTCCAGGAGGCGTGGGATCCAATCTCAACCAACCTCCGCGTTTTACCCACTCTGGAAGAGACGGGAATCGCGATTTCAATTCATCGACGGTGAAATAGGCTTCAACCCAAACGTGTGCATGATCCTGTTGGACCAAAAAGTACTTCCCAACTTCGTTGTACTCGCTTGGCCTAAAGCCGATCACAACGCGTGTCGGTATATCGAGCGAACGAAGCCAAAGTGCCAATGCCGACGCAAAATATTGGCAGTGCCCTTTGCGTTTATTGAGCAAAAAATCGACGACCGGGTCAACCGTCCGATCGATCTGTCGCGTCAGCGAAAGACTATACGTAAAGTCGGTCCCATTGGCCAAATACTCTTCAAGCAAAATCGCTTGCGTGAGCTTGTCACTTTCGATGGCTTGACCTGCCGACAGAACGGTGTCGCGAAGAGGTACGATCGGCTCGAGCGACAGCGGAAAGTCCTTATACTCATCCAATGGGAAGGCGCGATTATCGGTCTCAGGCCCGTTGGGATTCGAACTCGCTAAGCAGTCTTGTATATCGGGCAAGATTGCAGACTCCACACCATCGGTAAACGCGTAGGTTGCAAACGAATATCTTCTCTTTCGATCATCGTCCCGCGACGCAAGGCTTGAATCGACGACGCACCAGTTTCGACGCACAGTGCGAAAATCGTTCATCGGCGACACGCGGGAAAGAGGTGCAATCGTCGGTACAAATGTTCCAAAACTGCTCTTCTCAACGACGCTAACCGTCACGGAATCTGCCGTCGCAGCCAATAACTCGTCGATGTCGGAGGATAATGGCACTTTCTGCATCAACCGCGGGCTAGTCGCGGAATAGGTTTGACCGGATTGCCAAGTCCCTTTTGTTGGCCCATCGTTGTACCGATGGGAAACGGTAACACGAATATAGGGTGGTTGATTGGGGCGGTAATTGATCTGTTTACGATTATCGACCATTGACATGCGAAACGCCAATGCATCATTCTGCAACAGTTCGCCAATGTGTCGCAACGAAATCTGGCTACTAAAACCAATTCGATTTGGTCCCCAAACGGAACCCTCATAGGAACTAGAATTCAGCCTCGGCAAAAAATAGAAGTACACCAGTGAGAACAGGAATACCGAAAAAGCGATCGGTAGTACACTGGTGAGCCATCGCGATGGTGCGAAAGGGGGCGATTTGGTGCTCAATGTGTCTGGTAGCGGTGCGTAAAGTGCAACTCCAGAACTTCGTTTCGAGACAAATTTCTCTTTGCCAATCCAGTGTAGGATTCTCGCCCACACACTTGTCGATTCGGAGATCGATTCATGGTGCCGAAGCTGCGATGTGTATTCAGCCAAGGCCATCATCGAAGCGCAACCGATGGCGAGAATCGGTAGCATCAATATACCATACAGCACATTGTCGTTGACCAACGCTGCGACCACCAACTCCAAAAGCAAAAAGACTCCCCATTGCTCATAAACTCGGTTCGATTTCTTTTGAAACATTAAGGGCAACTGGACGTAAATGAGCAAGTTCCCAACCGCTAGAATTTCACTCGAAGGCGAGTCGTTCAGGAAGCCAATGATAGCCACCCCAGCCCCGAAGATCATGGCGATGAATACAAGCCATTTCGGGAACGCAATCCAACGCAGGTGGTCGGTGTAGATAATCGAAACGATGCTGCAAAAGCCAACCAAAAGCGGTAAATTCCAAGACCCTTGGCCCAGTCCGATCATGCCTGCGGCAATGGTTGCAAACACCGCAAAGTAGATCGTAACTCGTATGGAACTATGCTGCTGACTCATGATTTCGTGCCGTTCAATTCCAATCCTAAGAGCTTTATCTTGATCGCTACGATCAGCCAAAGCATCGCTCCTAGAGCCAACAGCAGGCAAACGAGAATCGGCAGGATCATCAGCGGCGGGAGAAACAGCGCCGAAGCCCATTGCCACAAATTGACCCAGTCCAGCATCGCATACAATGTAGCGGCACACAAGTAAGGCCCAAATGGAGTTGCATTGTCTCGCGTTATTGCCCAAACAATCAACACAAAGATCAACCCAAAAAACGGCGCCAGAAAGAACGCGATCCAGACGATCTGCCAGCCAAAGAACGAGCCAATCATCGCCATCAACGTTACGTCACCGAACCCCAACGCCTCTTGCCCCATCGCCCACCGCGCCACCAAACGAAAGCCCCAAACAAGCGATCCTCCCAATCCAATTCCAAAAAGCGATGAAAGCAATGCTTCCCATCGCAACGCACCGATCGTCCAATACGCTCCAACCAAACAAACAAGTCCTACGCACCAAATCGTTAGCAGCAACCTTGAACTAGGACTTCGTTTGAGTGCTTCCGCAAAATAAACAAATGCCTTTTTTAAGCCTCGACGCATTATCCAGCGACGATCGGCCATCCCAAAACACCACCCACTCCAAAACAAGATTCCAAGCCAAAGTCCCAAATCGCGAGGCGCTCCGACACTCCATGTCCCATCCCACATGTACGGCGAATTCGCTTGGACAGAGACAGGCGTACCGACCAATGCCGGAAAAATAGGCTCGCTCATTTCCAACAATCGCCAATCCGGAAATACCACCGCCCCAACCAAACCCAGAATCGTACCCGGTACCGTAATCCAATCCGGAATCGTTCGTTCGTCGAAGTCGATAAACGTTGCCACGGTCATCAACGCAATCAGAAATCCATACGCCATAAAGAGATGGAATAGCGTTTGCGCAGGAATCCATGCAGGTGAGACGTTGCCTGCCATGACGTAGCGATACAGCAACAACAAAAAAAATGGCGTCGCTATCTCAATCAAGAAAGGGCGTAACCAAAAGAACGGACCGAAGAATACCGCCTCATGCATTCGAAACAACCATCCAACGATAGGCAGTCTAGCGATCCACGATCTTTCCGCTAACCCTTGCGGACATGCATTCCATGGACTGAAGGGTCTTGGAAAATAAGCAAACGAATAGATGGAGTAGTTGATCAATGGGCCCAAGACCAACCCAAAAAGAAATAGCCCAATTTCAAAAGCGCCCATCTTTTATCCAGTCGCATTCACGTGCTTGCGCGATACCAATGAACGATCTTCATCGCGGCGCTTTCCATCGAAAGCTCGTCCGTTGACACACACATGTCAGCCACTTCCTCATACAAAACCGATCGCTCGGCAAGAATGGAACGAATCTCCTCCAGGTCTCCAAGTTTACTAAGTTTTGGGCGACGCGTTTGCGTGTTCACATCTTTCGAGATTCGGTCGCAGATATTTTCTGGGGATGCCTGCAACCAAACGGTGCGCCCCAGTTGCTTTATGCATTCACGGTTCTCTTGGCGAAGGATGGAACCGCCACCCAAAGACACAACCGCAGGCTCGGTGAGCGAACGCAATTGAGAAAGTTGTTTGCTTTCGAGATCGCGAAAAGCAGCTTCACCCGATCGAGCAAATATCTCAGCGATCGTGTTGCCGCTCTGAAGCTCGATTTCGATATCGGTGTCTACGAACGCGCGAGAGAGATGGCTTGCAACCAACTTTCCAATCGTGGATTTGCCAGAACCACGATAACCTGTCAGAAAGAGGTGCTTTTGAACCATCCGCGAGAGAGCTCGCTAGCTTTGAATGGTTTCGATTTTGATGCGAGTGTATTTTTGGCGGTGACCTGTTCGCACTTCGTAGTTCTTGCGTCGGCGAAACTTCTGGATGTAAATTTTTTCGCCTTGCTCCAAACCGATCACCGATGCGCTTACTTTGGCTCCGGAAACCGTTGGCTGGCCAAGCTTTAGGCCAGCATCGCCGCCGATTGCAAGAATACGATCGAATTCGACCTTGTCGCCCGTTTCAGCCGTTTCTCGGTAGTCAATATCGAGCAATTGCCCCTCAGTGACTTTGAACTGACGGCCACCATCACAAATAATCGCGTACATAATGGATTCTGAAACCAACAAATTGCATCATCGAAAAACGACAGCCCCGGACTTTTCCGGAGAAACGAGGTGTGAAGAATATCAACAAGTTCCGCTTTCGTCGAGTCCAAAGAATCAGATTTCCAGCCTTCGAAAAAGGGCTTTTCCTGCCCCGGTTGTCCACTACATTGGTCTGAATGCCAGAACTGAACCCACCCCAGCAAAACGCAGTCGATACCCTTTCCGGCCCGCTTTTGGTGCTGGCTGGCGCTGGAACCGGCAAGACGCGGGTTGTGACGTTCCGCGTTGCCAATCTGATTCGCAACGGAATTCGTCCTGATCGAATCCTGGCGGTCACCTTCACCAACAAAGCATCCCAGGAGATGCAAGAGCGGATCAGCCATCAGCTCAAAATCCCGAAAAGGGTTCGACGCGGTCAACCAACCCCGCTCCGTCCCGCCGTGGGGACGTTTCATTCCCATTGCGTTCAAATTCTCAAGCGACATGCGAATGTCCTCGGATACCCAGCGAAATTTACGATCTACGATCGCAGTGACGCCGAAAGCGTGGCCCGAACCGTCCTGCGCGAAATTCGTGTCCACGATGAAATGCTCAAGCCAGGTGACTTCCTCAGCATCGTCAGTCGCTGGAAGAATCTCGGCGTCCGGCCAGAACAAGCCGATGGCGTGGCGACCTCGGACAAAGAACACTTAGCCGCCGCCGCCTTCAAACGCTATCAACGCTCGCTCAAGAACCAAGCGGCTTTTGATTTTGATGACCTCCTGGTTTGCGCCGAACAGCTTCTCAATGAAAACGAAAAAGTCCGCCGCGAGGAATCATCGCGCTACGATCACGTTCTCGTGGACGAATATCAAGACACCAATGGCTCGCAATATCGAATCATCCAAGCACTGGCTATCGACCATCGCAATCTCTGCGTTGTAGGGGACGACGATCAATCCATCTACGGCTGGCGCGGTGCTGAGGTCCGCCACATCTTGAACTTCAAGAACGACTGGTCGGAAGCCAAAGTCGTTCGCCTCGAAGACAACTACCGTTCTACGGACGCAATTCTTCAAATGGCAAACCGATTGATCGTGTTCAATACCCAGCGGCATGACAAAGTCCTTCGGGCTGCACGCCCCAACGGACTACAACCTCGAATCCTTCAGTTTGCGGGCGAAGCCGAAGAGGCCAAAGGCGTTGTCGAAGAAATTGCAGGGCGACTTGCGAAGGATCCATCCACGAAACCCGGCGACTTTGCCATTCTGTTTCGAACGAACGAACAGCCTCGCCCGTTCGAAATGGAATTGCGACGTTGCAAGTTGCCGTACGTCATCACGGGAAGCCAATCCTTCTTCGATCGCAAGGAGGTGCGAGATATACTCGCTTATTTGAAATGGATCGAGACGCCCGAGGACGAGTTGTCTTTGCTTCGTGTCATCAATGTCCCTCCACGCGGCATGGGAGCCGCAAGCATCGATAAATTGCTCAAGAAAGCGGTCTCGACTGGCACCAGCGTTTGGAAAATCATGCAGGATGAATCCTTTACGAGTTCGCTGCCAACTGCGGCCCAGCAGGGCGTTCAAAAACTAAAATCGCTTTCTCATGAATTCTCTCGGAAATTTCAAAACAAGTCGCCAGAGTTAGCGGATAGCAATTCAATCACCGCAACTGCGCAAACCAGTTCCTTAGGCCTTGAAAGCGATGAGAGTGACAATGACGACGACGAATCGGACAACGACGAATTGGGCATGCTCGAAGGTACGGGGCACCTTACCCAATCGGTTCGTGAATTGATCCATGCTCTGAAGTATCGAGCCGAGATCAATCGCTTGTACCCCGATGCGGAGGAAGCCACCAATCGTATCGGTACGCTCGACGAAGTCATCAACGCAATTGCCGAATACGAGCACGAGGCGAACGAGCCCGACTTGGGCGATTTCCTTTCGAAGGTCATGTTGTCAGGCCGAGAATTTGGCTCCCCAAAAGAAAAGCAAATGCAACGGCATTCGATCTCGCTGATGACGTATCATAGCGCGAAAGGGCTCGAATTTCCCTTTGTCTACATGGTTGGAATGGAGGAAGGAGTATTGCCGCACCGCAGATCGTTGACCGAAGGTGAGAACGGAGTCGATGAGGAGCGACGACTGTGCTATGTGGGCGTGACGCGAGCACAGGATGAGCTATCGATGTCCTTGCCCATGTCCCGATTCAAATGGGGCAAGCCCCGGCCAACTTACCCCAGTCGATTTCTGTACGAGGTCACCGGTCAAGCGGACAATCCGAATTGCAAAAATGCCATCCGCGAAGCGACCAAAGAGGCCAGGAAGTCGATGCGTTAGCCCCGTCGAAACGAACACCGCCTCAAGGCGAGCCTAAGAAACGAAGAGGTCACCACGCGGCTCGCCCTAAAGGCCACCACTCGGCTCGCCCGAGTGGAGCCTTGATCGAAACCAGAACGCGAACCCCTACGCAACGCCGCCACCGCGTGGCTTGACCACGTGGAGCGATGATCAGATCGTACACGCCACTATCCGATCAGCATCCGACGGGGACAAGCCCCGACGTGATGGCGAGCTCGCTAGGCTCGCATGCTGGTTACGATTATCGCCCGACGGGGGCAAGCCCCATCGAAACGAACACTGCCGTCCGACGGGGATAAACCCCGTCGAAACGAACACCGCCTCAAGGCGAGACTAAGAAACGAAGAGGTCACCACGCGGCTCGCCCTAAACGCCACCACGCGGCTCGCCCGCGTGGAGCCTTGATCGAAACCAGAACGCGAACCCCTACGCAACGCCGCCACCACGTGGCTTGTCCACGTGGAGCGATGATCAGATCGTACGAGCCCTACGGTAGGGGCCAGGCACCTACCGAAGGGCCCTTTGACTTTTGGCGGCTGTGTCTCATAAGCAACAGCCGAAAGGGTAGTTGATGAAAGGGATTTAGAAGTGGTTATGACCACCAGCAATCGTTGTACTCTTCCCTCGGCCTATCCCGGTCGTCTGCCCGTTTGGGGGTAGAGGCAACAATTGCCTGGACACAAATCATGACTTGCGCCGTAGCTTCCTAGATAGGGTCGGGCTGTATCCGGTTCCAATCGTTCTTCGATCAAATCCACAATCATCGAGACGAACTTGGGATGCAACCCTACCGTTGCCGCCCGAACCATTTGGATCCCCTTTTCTTTGCATAGATCAGCCGCTTCGTGATCCAAATCGAAAAGGACTTCCATGTGATCCGAGACAAATCCGAGCGGCTGAATGATGACGTGTTGAATGTTGCGCTCGGTATGTAGTTGCTCGATTCGGTCGCATACGTCTGGTTCAAGCCACGGTTGTTGCGGCGGCCCTGATCGGCTTTGAAAGACAAGTTCCCAAGGTCCGTGTCCGGCGGCTTTGCAAACCAATCTGGCCGACTCTCGCAACTGTTCTTCATACCGCGAATTGTCTGCCATGATTTTCGGAATGCTATGAGCGGTGAAAAGGACCGTTGTTTCCGCGCGAACTTCCTCGGGCAATTGAGCGAGGGCTTGTTCAAGGCAATCTTTCTGTGCGGCAATGAAGCCAGGATGATTAAAGCCCTTGCGGACTTTTTCAACAAAGGGGGCTGAATCGCCGACGGCGGATTGAGACGCAGCGATGTTTTCTCGATATTGCCTGCAACCGCTGTAGCAACTGAACATTGAGGTGAAAAAAGATATCGCGCGCTTGCGCCCATCGTTCGCCATTTTTTGAAGCGTGTCGGTCAACATCGGATGCCAATTTCGATTACCCCAGTAGATTGGCAAACTCAATTCTCGTCGTACGCATTCTTTCCGGATGGCATCGATCAGTTGGCGACATTGCTCGTTGATAGGGCTGATACCATCGAATTGGCGGTAGTGTTCGGCGACCTCCAACATGCGCTCATGCGGGACATTTTTTCCTCGCAATACGTTTTCCAGGAAGGGCATGACGTCGTCCATTCCTTCCGGGCCGCCGAAGGAAACGATCAAAATGGCATCGACCGGAACCTTTTCCAAAGGGGGTGGGGGGGTGGTCGGAGCAGCAGGAGTTGTTGAGACAGCAGACATAATCAACTTGTTTTCGTGAGAGTTGGTTGGAGTTCCTACGTTTTCTGACATTATTCTGTTGTTGCCAAGTGGAAACGGCCACCTGAGCCGAATTTTTTAAACAAGTAACAATTTTCAAGCAAGCAACAAACCGAGTAGCAAACCGGGAGCAGGAATAGCTACAATCAGTCCGGGTCGTTCGAGATGCAACCGTCGTAGCTGGACTCGTAAGCGTTCAGGTTTGCCTGTGCTCGATTGACTGCGCTTGATCGGCTGTGCATGCTCCGAAGTCTAACGACTCCGGCTAAAAAACAGCGAGCGGTTGAAACGAAACTTCGTTCGGTTCAGCGGGTTAGTGGACAATGTTCTAGGGAACTTCGAGCCAAGGTGCGCTTTTTGACTCACTCAACTCAACTTCAAACCAATTTCTGTGTTCGCGCTGTGCGACTTGGTTTTTTCGTTTCCCTGTGCGTTGCCGTGTTCGGCGTCGTTGCATCGAAACTCAACGCATCCGAGCTCGATGATGCCCGAACGTTTTTCCGCACTGGGGACTATCCCGCTTGCATTGCGTTAGCCAAGGCCCAAGTCGACAAAGGGGTCTGGAATGAATCCTGGCCTCGAACGTTGATTGAGGCCTATTTGGTCACCGGCGAGTACCAAGCTGCTTTGGCCTCTTACGAAAAGGCACTAGAGCGTTTCCCGGACAGCATTCGGTTGCGGCTCGTCGGCCTGCGTGTCTACAAGATGAACAACAACGCGCTCAAGGCAAAGGAGCAGATCTCCTATTTGGACGACTTGCTCGCCCGTGCATCTTGGCGATTCAACAGCAGGTCGGATCTTGTTCCGTTAGGGGAGTATTTTCTATCTCGCGGCGAAGACCCGAAGCAAGTCTTGAAAATCTGCTACGACCAGGCCATCAAATACGATCCGAAAAGCGTCGAAGCTCACGTTGCGACCGCTCGTATGGCTCTGGAAAAGAATGATGACAAGGTCGCCTCGCAGTCGTTGGCCAAGGCTTTGGCGCTGGACGAGTCCGATCCAGAGATTTTTTATCTTCTATCGCGGGCCTGGAGTTCCACCGATTCCGAAAAGTCAACTGAGTATTTGCGTAAGTCGCTTGAGCTCAACGCGAGGTACTTCCCGAGTTTGATCCTGCAAGCAGAATCGCGCATTTCCGCCGAGGACTATTCCACTGCTGAGTTGATCTTGGCCGAAATCGAAAAGACCAATAGTCGGCTCCCCAAGCTGTGGGCATTGCGTGCTGTTATCGCGCATTTGCAAGGCCGCTATCAAGACGAGGGGGAGTGCCGCCGCAAAGCGCTTGTGCCCTGGAGCTTAAATCCCGAAGTGGACCACACCATCGGCAAGCATTTGGCAATGCACTATCGCTTTGCCGAATCGGTCGAGTACCAGCGTCGCGCGATCCAGATGGATCGTAACTATACGCCTGCAAAAGCTCAAATGGCTCAAGATTTGTTGCGACTGGGTGATGCCGAACCTGGTTGGTCGCTCGTCGATAGTGTTCGAGCGGAAGATCCATACGATGTCACGATTTTCAATCTCAAGCAATTGCAATCGCAACTCGATAAGTTTGCCACGCTCGAAGCGCCCGGCTTCGTGGTTCGAATGGATGCTCGTGAAGCTCGCATTTATGGTCGCGATGTCATTGCACTCTTGAGTGAGGCTCGCGAAACGCTTACCAAAAAATATGCGGTGCAACTCACGGAACCGATCTATGTCGAGATCTTCCCACGACAAAAAGAGTTCGCGATTCGAACGTTTGGCTTGCCCGGAGGCGAGGGTTTCCTAGGTGTTTGCTTCGGACGCTTGATTACCGCAAATTCACCTGCGGCTTTAAAGACGGATTCCAATTGGCAAGCTGTTCTTTGGCACGAGTACTGTCACGTTGTCACTCTTCAAAAAACCAAGAACAAAATGCCCCGGTGGTTATCCGAGGGGATTTCGGTCTATGAGGAGCGGCAACGAAATCCAATCTGGGGACAGTCGATGGATTCAACGTACCGAGAAATGATTTTGGGCGAGGACTTCGTGCCGATGAGCAAGTTGAGCAGCGCGTTCTTGCAGCCGAAAACGCCCATGCATCTCCAGTTTGCCTACTACGAAGCATCGCTGGCTGTCGAGTTTTGGGTAGACCGATACGGAATGCCCAAGCTTCAGAAGTTGTTGGATGACTTGGCGATCGGTATGCCGGCGGACGAAGCTCTCAAACGTGTCCCTGGCTCGCTTGAATTGTTGGATCAAGAATTTAGCGAGTACGCAAAGGGATTGGCTGGCGAGTTCGGAAATGGCGTTAACTTCAAAAAGCCAAGTGAACTCGAAAAGAAGGACATGCCAGCCTGGCTCGAAGCAAATCCGGATTCTTACTGGGGGCTACGATCTCGTTGCGTGGAACTGATTCGCAGAAAATCCTGGGACGATGCCTTGACGGCTACCGAGCAACTGAAAGAGATGCTGCCGGACGATCGAAGCCATGATGGAGTCTATGCTATGCTGGCAACCATTCATCGCAGCAGGAATGACTTGAAAAGCGAACGAGCAGCATTGGTTTCGCTTGCGGAACGTTCGGCGGACTGCCAGCAAACGTTGATGCGATTGATTGAATTGGATGCTAGAGAACAAGACTGGCAAGGTGTTTCCGCGTGGTGTGATCGGATGATTGAAATCGACCCGTTGCGAAGCGATGTACAACAACAACGAGCCACTGCCAATGAAAAGATTGGTCGGTACGAACGCGTGATCGAAGCTCTCGAAGCCTGTTTGGAAATGGATCTGACCGACCCTGCAAGCATTCACTATCGATTGGCAGTCGCAATGAACAAACAGCAATTGACTACGCAAGCCAAACGGCATTTGCTGATGGCGCTCGAAGAGAGCCCTCGGTATCAAGATGCATTGCAGTTGCTTGCGAAGATGAGCAAGTCCACCCCGACGGAAGGTAACGAGGAGTCACGATGATGAAGTTCATCCGAGGTCGATCGACACTCATCGCATGTTTGGCATTGGTTTTCATCATCATTTCCACACTGGTCGTTACGGCCCAGCAGCGTTATGGAGGGGGCTATGGACGTGGACGCAGCAGGGATTACCAATCCACCGATCGCGGCGGAGTGCCAACGTGGGACATCGACAAAAAGTTCAGCAAGGAATTATTCACGTTCGTTCGCATCAAATACGACTCAAATGGCTACGGACGCGGGGGTGGATGGGCGACCGATTTTCGAGATAGTGAGCTGAACTTTTCGCTGCGATTGCAACAACTGACAACACTCAAAGTCAACCCTGAGCCGATTGTTTTGGAACTGACGGACCCAAAGTTATTCGACTACCCGTTTATCTATATCATCGAGCCAGGTGCGCTCGAATTCAACCAATACGAAGTTACCGCGTTGAGAAAATACTTGCTCAGCGGCGGATTCTTGATGGTAGACGATTTTTGGGGAGATGAAGAGTACAACAATTTCTACCGAGAAATTAGACGCGTTTTCCCAGACCGCGAGCCACAAGAAGTGCCTCTCGAGCATGAGATCTTCCATTGCGTTTACGACTTAAAAGAAAAACCTCAATTGCCTTCGATTCACGCGGCATGGGCTGGTCGCGATTCGGGTGTCATATGGGAGCCTCGTAACGGTTCGGACACAAGTATTCCTCATTACAAAGCCATCCGGGACGACGCGAATCGTATTATGGTCTTTATCTGCCACAATACGGACTTGGGCGATGGCTGGGAACGCGAAGGAGAGGACAAGTGGTACTTCGAAGAGTTCTCGGTTAAAAAAGCCTATCCGCTCGGGATCAACATTGTAACCTACGCTATGACACACTAACCAACATCAACTTAGGACCAAACACCTTGAGTACGGCCAGTTTACCTTACGAAGAACAAGCGGCGCTCGTTCGGCTGATTCGCGAAAGCAAAGACAAGATCGATGCGGAGTTGTCTAAAACGATCGTGGGTCAAAAGGCGGTCATCGAGCAATTGCTGATCTGTCTTTTTTCTGGATCGCACTGTTTGATTACCGGTGCGCCTGGATTGGCAAAAACGCTTTTGGTTCGTAGTGTGGCTCAAGTGTTTCATCTTGAGTTTCGCCGCATTCAGTTTACGCCC
>JAIPFP010000192.1 GCA_021736575.1 Pirellula sp.
ATTCGATCCGAGCGACAACCCCTGATCTGCGCGACTTGCTTGGAATTATAGTTGATGAGGCCTCTCGCAATTTCAACGGAATGCGGATTCACAATCGATACGATATCGCCCTTTCCGAATTCACCTTCAACCCCCTTGATACCGATGGCGAGCAAACTGCGACCCTCGGCGCACATCGCCTTTGCGGCCCCGTCGTCGACTTGCAATTGGCCCGCAGGCTGAGCTGAGAAACCAATCCAACGTTTTCTGGGAGTCAGCGTTTTTGACTGAGGCAAAAATAATGTCCCAACCATTTCGCCGTTCGCCAAACGAACCAATATTTCTGGTTCCCTTCCCCAGGCGATAACAACACATTGGCCGCTCGTGGTTACGAATTTTGCCGTAGCAAGTTTGCTAGCCATTCCACCTTTGCTAATGCCCGTCTTCCGATCTCTCACCATATCTTCGATACGTTCATCGATGCGATCAACGGAGGATACGACTTGAGCTTGCGGATCACGCGGGTCGCGATCGTACAAGCCTTGCACATCGCTTAGGATGACAAGAAGACTCGCTTCCATTATGCCCGCTACCATGCCAGCCAATCGATCGTTGTCGCCAAACGTAGTTTTCAGTTCATCGACCGCCACAGTATCATTCTCGTTGATGATGGGGATCGCCCCCATTTCCAACAACCGTCGCAACGTGTTCCGTACATTGAGGTACGCGACCCGGTCATCCAACTCCGAAGCAGTGAGCAAAATCTGAGCCGCATGGCGACCGTGCTCTGCAAAGGTTTGTTCGTAGACCTGCATAAGATGAGTTTGGCCTATCGCTGCAACCGCTTGCAACGTTGCCAAGTCCGTGGGGCGACTTGGTAAGCCCAGTTTGCCGATACCGCTCGCGACCGCACCGCTTGAGACCAAGACGACACGTTTGCCCATATCGACAAGGGTCAGCAGTTGTCTGGCCAAGTTGGCCACTTGCGTTCGATCGAGCCTACCATCGTCGCCGGTCAACGACTTCGAGCCAACCTTGACAATCCAAGTCGACGCATCCATCACAAGTTTTCGGTTCACATCCATTTGATAATGCCTCGCTCCGACTGCTGCTTTACTCAACCAACGCTTTCCTCTGATCGATCAATCGATCCAGTTCTTCGCGAAGCTTAGGAAGAATCTCGTCGTACTTATAGGCTCCGATCGCTTCGCCACCCCGTTTAAGATTGACTTTGGCAGGCCCACACCACAAGCCCAAATCCGCATCATCTGTTTCACCTGGCCCATTCACGCGACAGCCCATGACCGCGATCGTGATGGCATAGTCTTTCGCATACATAGTCATCTCTTTCACGTCCTGCGCCAACTCGACAAAAGCTTCGTTCTCGACACGTGAACAGCTTGGGCAAGAGATAATGTTCAACTTCGACGGATCCAGCGCGACCACCGATCGCAATCGACCGTTTCGAATGTCGTCAATGATTTGACGCCCTGCTTCGATCTCCATCGATTTTTTATTATTGGGAACGGTCAAGCTAACGCGAATGGTATCTCCAATTCCACGGCCAATCAATTGTTCGAATGCGATTCGCGTTTTGATGATTCCGTCTGGCGGCAGACCCGCTTCCGTGACACCCAAGTGCAATGGAACATCGGGGCGCATTTCCGCAAATCGCCTGTTCACGGTGACAACGTTGGTTGGGTCGCTGTCCTTGAGCGAGACGACGTAGCGAGTGAATCCGAGCGAGTCCAGGAGTTCGCAATGTTCCGTTGCGGATGCGAGCATAGGCCCTAGTGAGTCTTTGGCGTCGAAGAGCTCCTTTTGACTTGGGTCGACGCTTCCGCAGTTGACTCCAACTCGCAATGCGCAGTCATTGGCTCCTGCAACATCGGAGAGGAACTTTACTTTATCCTGCCATGGCCGGGACTTCTCATGATGGTAAAGATGACCAGGGTTATATCGAACCTTATCTACATGCGGAGCGACCTTATCCACCAAGCGATAGTTCTCTTGTAGATCGACAGAGAGATTCGCAGTTGTCTGCTTTCGAATCTCGGCAAGCGCCTCCGCATCCTTGTCGCTGTCGACAGCGATCCGCACAACATCCGCACCCGCACGTTGCAAGTCGTTGACCAACGCAACCGTGGCGTCGATATTTGTCGTGTGGGTTGCGGTCATGCTTTGGACTGCAATCGGATGGTTCGCGCCGATGCTGATGGAACCTATCTGGACGCTGCGTGTTGGATTTCGATGGATTTGCATAGCTATTGTGATGAGATCTAAAGTTGAACGAGGGGCCGGCTCAAGTCATCTAAAGTTTAACCAGTCGGCAAGATTTCGTTAGCCGAGCTTTGATTTCCCAGCCAATTCTTCTGCGGCGCTGCTTCGATAGTATTGTGGAAGGATGTGAAAGGCGTCCGAAATGTCTCCAACAAGAAACTTTTCAAAGCCAAGTTTTGCCACATTTTCCGCCATTGGAGAGGTTTCTGGACCATCGATCCATCGGATTTTACGAATAACTTCGGCACGCTGCTCGGAGCCGACGTTTTCCGGGTCCGCAATGAATTTTCGAATCCGATCGCAACCCGGTCCGCAAAGGTTAAACGACTCCTCGCTTCCAGCGCCTAGCATTTCAACAAGCAAATGCTCGATATTCACAATTTGTGTTGGAGAAATTTTTTCGTAGGGTTGGGGCGAGTTTTTCACTAATTGCGATTGGGAAATTCGATAGCCCGCGTAGAAAACTTGGCCTCGATAGGCATCGAGCACAACATGAACGGCCGGATGGTCGGGCACGATCTGCGACGCAATCACGTCGAGGGTATCGATTTCAATGGCGGGTATTTTCAAGGCATACGCCATCGCTTTGGCGGTCGCTACACCGACCCGCAGCCCCGTAAAGGAACCGGGGCCGGTAAGCAAAGCGATCGCCGAAAGTTCAGTGACATCGATTGTGAGTCGACTCAACAAACGATCGATGGCAGGCGCAAGCGTCTTGGCAGATCCCACGTCCGCCTCAAGAACTTCGGTTTCACAAACAATCCCAGCGTGCGATGTGCGAAGAATTGCGACAGACCCGCTTCGACCGGTCGTCTCCAACGCTAAAAGAATGGATGCTTCATTCATGTTGGGGTAACTTGGGAAGTGTCCGTGGCAAAAATTAGGGGCCGAAATCACGCGGAGCGAACGACGACACTAATGGGTCGAACGATCCTTGCCGATCTCGGCCAGCAATTCGCTCATTTCAGCGGCAGCATGATGATTATTCTGAAGACGTGCAGCGTCGATACCGTCTCGCAAAAAGGTTCGCGCCTCTTCGGTTCGATCGAGTTCGACGAGCTGTTGCGCGGCCATAAAAAACGCAGCCACATATTTAGGCTCTTCCTTGGCAGCCAATTCCGTCAACAACTCCAAGCTTTTTTCGTTTTCTTCCTGTTTGCGATACTCCATCGCTAACGTGTATCGCAAAAACGGATCGCGAGGATCGTCTTGCAACATGGCTTGTATTTTTTCAAGGCGAGACGGCATGATTTCGATGGGTTGAGGTTTGTTTCAGATGACGGACATTCACCAAACAGACGAGCGGGTCGGGGTCTCAATCCGGAGTCGATTCCAATACTCGATACTCGGTTGTGACGGAGTCGAATACCAATCGATACGCGATGGCCACCGATTTGCTACCGCATTTGTGAGCATCGAGCGCCCCCTGCATGGTGATAGCATAAAGTACATCCGAGTCGGACTCAACCGCGTCTAGAACGACGAGCTTAAGACTTTCGCCCCCTTCGTCCACTTGGCTTTGCAAGTAAAATTTAACGAGCGGATAGGGAGTCAGCGCAAGCGAACTGTGGCTGCAAAACGCCTCGTACGGTTGCTTATCGGAAAAACCGTAAATGGCTGAACACGCAACACCGCCTTGTAGAGACGCGACCTTGGGTCCAATGCGTTCCTTTCCCTCCATAAGAACATATTGCGGCGTGCTGGCATCGACAATTGCAGTCGACATCCTGGTACCTTCGATCAAAAAGAGTTGCTCGAACCCTGACAAGCTGGAAACCGATCCCGCCTGAAATGTTCCAAGCTCAGCTTACGCGATGATGCCCATGAAACAAAGGGGCGGAATTCGGTCTAAACGCGATTACGGCCTCTTTAGGCAAGCAACTCCCTAAATGACGAGGCTGATTTTGCGATCGGTGATTTGGATCGTGACAGGCAGCTCGCATCCCCAATCACCGTCCGTTTGACAGGATGATTGCTGGGGCTTTCCCGCCACGGAATCAATTTGAATCGATTTGCACCTAAAACGTCGCCATTGCTTCATCTGATGATGCTTGCCGCGTGTGACCGCCCAGTAACAGCGCAGACCGTGCAGCAACCCCCCGCGATCGAAGACGCCGATGTCCAAGAATCCATCGTCCTCTTTAGCGTCTTGGATAATGTTCAGACCTGCCGCATAGCGAGGGATATTGAAAACAAAGACCCAACTCCCAATGGTCTCGTCGATCTTTCGTTCGTTTTCTCCTCGAATAACAATTTTCAGATCCGGCCAACGGTATCGGACGAGCGTATTGAGGATAGCAGACCAATACGTCCACCGGGAAACATGAGACTTTCGTGACAAATGGACTCGGCGGACTACCTCGGCATCAAAACCTACACTTGCCATCAACAAGGACAATTTGCCATTAACCAACATCACGTCGATGGTTTTGGTCTGAAGCTTCTGGATCGACTTGACGCACTTGTCTACGTCGGCGGCGATGGAGAAGTAGGTGGCCAAAAGATTCTCGGAGCCCGTCGGAAACAAGGTCAGTGGAATTTCGATGGGAATCAAGCTTGCAACCGTCGATGCGGTCCCATCTCCACCAGCGGAAACGACAGTCCTCAGCAATCCCTCCGCTGCCAAACTGTGTGCTCGACTGGCCATCTGTTGCAAATCGGTATGGAGTTCGCAATCGTATCCTGCGGCTTCAATGGACTGCTTGAGTTCGGCAACGAGACTCGTCCGACTGCGAGCACCAGACTTGGGATTCGCGGAAATGATGACGACCTCATGGTTGGACATTTGCAACCCCAAACATAGGTTTATTCATCCTTCACAGACTGTAATAAACTGACGAGTATCGCCTTAAAGACCATCTCCAGCTTATCAAAGTCTCGATCCTCCGCTTGGATCTGCACCAGGAAAGTGCGGTGATCCAACGCAAACGCTACCATCCTAGAGATGACCATCAGATCCAAGTAATAGAACTGAGCATCGGCAGCTTTGCAGTATGGCAACGGCTTGCCGTTCCACGTCAGATCCGATTCCACCTCGTCGAATTCGACTTCATCGTACTCCGATTTCATCACCTCGCAGGCTTGCTCCAACGCTTCCGCCGGTGGAACCGTCCATGGATACTCGGTCACGGTCATGAACGCGGACGTAGGGCTTTCGAGAGTGAAGCCCAATAGTTTTCCGTCGTCGGTATCCTCGGTGATGTTCCAGTTTTCGGGATACATACAGGACAGGCCAAGGCCTTGATATATTTTGGTCATAGCTACGCTGCACGGCTTGATCGTTTTTGTGGCGGTTCACCTCTCCATCGTCGATGAACCCACCAATACTGTTCCGGGAAAGATCGAATCATCTTCTCAAGGCACTGATTGTACCAGCGGGTCAACGATTGCACGCTAGCCAAATGTTCGCCTGGTACCTCGGGATCCGCCACGCCCAGCACAGAAATCTCAAACTGCAACGGTCTGCCTTGACGCGTATTGCCGATCACGACCATCGGAGCGCCACTCGAGAGCGTGAACAACGCGAGCCCCTTGTGGCACGATGCTGGTTTCCCCATAAAATCGACCCAGCAGCCCTTTGCGCCGGCGTATTGATCTGCGAGCAATGCCAGATTTCCCCCTTGGCTAAGCAACTCTTGTACTTGGATAGAACTTCCAACCTTTGGCAAAAAATGTTGGCCACCCACCGAACGGAACTTCGTGACATAGTTATGGACAAAGCCATTATCAAGTGGCCGTGCAATCGTGGTTGAGGGAGTTCCAAACAAGCCGGTTAAGAAACCTGCCAACTCAAAATTTCCGTAATGACCGGAAACGAGAACGTTCGGACGGACGTCGATGACCACTTGGAGCATGCAACGTCGATCCGGTATCGAAAAATGTTCGTACCAGTTCTCCCTGTGGACTTTACGAGGTGCTTGGGCTACCTCACAACTCATCAGCAATAGATGATGCCACATCCTCTCTTGAACGTCTGCTGCGCGATGAATATCCCAATCTGGGAAAATCAACTTCAAGTTTTCTCGAATCAACTTTTGTCGCAGTGGCACCACCGTCGAAAAAAGTCGGGCGAGAATGCGACACAGTCGATCACAACGCTCCAGCGAAAGGATCTGGAGGAAGCAAATGAGGCTTCGAAATAGATAGTAGAACAATCGTTCTTGCCAACGAAACTTTTGGTTCTCTGGCTCGTCGGCGGAAGCTCGATCTGACATTCGGGAACCTTCCATGGTTGGTGTGTTGGCGAAACATTAGTAGGACTAAGTTGCACGACGCTCCGCCGTCGTGATGCCGTCGTAATGCCTGCGACGCGGAGCGTCGCACAACGAAGAACGTACCCAAAAACGATGGCTTGACGATGTACCAATGTATTAATAGCAAGATTGTTGCTTACTTGCGTCTTGCAGCCAATATCAACCCAAAAATTCTAGTGCGTCGGAATGCTAGCGTAGGGACTCAAAGCCGTGCATTCGGCGCAGCAAACCGATCTGACCTGAATGGATCGACTCGTGCAACGGGCAAAATAGCAATGCCCCAAGCTTGATCGGGTGAACGGCATACGGCATCTCGGTGGGTTCCGACAATTGCTGAGCCGTAAAATTGGGGATGGCATTCATGGCTGCAATGTGGATTTTCTCGAGCGAAGCCAACAATTCGCTTTTCGACGGAATCTCACTTGGCTCCGTTGGCGGCATGCTGCCTCGACCAAATCGTTTGCGAAGCCAGCCTGGCATGAGATCTAAATCTCCCTCCGCCCGCCCACGTTGGCGAAAAAGCATCAGGCCATACTGGGAAACAGCAAGGTGCCCAACTTGCCAAGCGATGTGCGAAGTTGCACCAGGGGGAATCACCGGCCAAAGCGAGTCCGGTACGTTCTCCAATAAGCTCAGAGTGTAACGTCTCGCAAACTCGACTTGTCCGATCACGGCATCGCGCATCGCTAGAATAGAATCGTCGTTGGGTATGTCCAACGACGAAGTGCTTTTGGAAGGGTTTTGGGTTTCCTCGCCCATGATCAGGATTTCCTTTGCGTCGCTTGCATCAACTCAGTGATCTAAAATTAGAACTGAGTCATAACTATAACGCAAAGGTCAAGACTCGTCTTGGGACCCCTTAGGCGATCGGCAGACCAATAACTACCACGTAGCACAGGCTGCCAGCCTGTAATTGTCTAAGAAGCACAGGCTAGCAGCCTGTGCTACGGTACTATCTCATGCTACCGCTCGCGTTATTTCTTATCGATCAATCCTTGAAGCATCTTTTTGATTTCGTGTATTTCAGCATGAGTGCGGCAACGGTCATGATGCTTCAAAAGTCGCCGGTCGCCGCTCCCCCCCTGACTCCAATTCCAAAATCGGTCCGTTTTTTGCGTCGCGTTGATTTTTTAGACGAGTTACTCGTCCAGCGTCAAAGTAGGAATGCCATTTCGCAAGGCCCAGACGGCGGCTTCGGTTCGATCGCTCGATTTGAGTTTTCGCAGGATATTCTGAACGTGTTCCTTTACGGTTTCGAGACTGATATCCAATATGCTGCTTATCTCACGATTGCTCAGCCCAAGCGACAAATGACTCAGGATTTGAAGCTCCCGTTTTGTAAGGGAATCGGCGGATGAGACTCCTGTTTTCGGCGATTGCGTGAGAAACTTAGATGCCTTGAGCAGCAGCGATTCCTGAGGTGCAGCCCCGTTCGGAGCCATCGCGACCGATCGAACCAAACGATTGGCTTCCGAGCTTTTTAATACGAAATCGTAAAGTTTGTGAGCGGCAGCACGTGCGACATAGGTCGGGTTGATATGAAACGTGTAAATCAAAATCTTCATTGCCGGTCGGGCCGTTCGAACCTCTTCCACGATATCCAGAAACTCTGCATCCTCAAATCTGAGCTCTGAAATCAGCAAATCAAATTCAGTTTGTTCCAGCGCTTTGATCAAACTGGCATAGTCTTCAACTTCTTTGTCAACCGCAAAACCGCTCTGGGTGAGGATTTTGGAAATACCGATTCGAGAGACCTCGCTGTTGTCGGCACATAGAATTCGCATGAATGGACAGCCTCGACGACATTTGGAACCGGTTACTTCGAACCCATATAATATCTAGTTGCTTTCACCACCGTACGACAATGGACGAAATCCGGTGCTCTCTCATTGATTCGTGGATTTGGCCACGCGTTGTTCTCGACGGTCATTTAAGTCCTTCACGAGCGATTCAATTATAGCAAAAAAAGTGACCCGTCCCGAATAGCTTCGCTGGTTTAGTCTTGGTGGGGAACATTTTCGTTTCACGTCAAGCCATTGTCGACCGTTAGTGTACCCCCGGACCCCTTCGGCTAGCCATTAAACGACTCAATCAGCGGTCTCGAGTTAGAGTGGGGGCGGGGGGGAGTAGCGGAGTAGCGGGGAGAAGGGAGTGCCAACTTGTTGCGATTGCGGTTAACATGGTCCAACTCCGTTTTCCGTTTCATTCAACAGCCATCAAGATAGCATGACATTTGCAAATCTAGAGAAAATCCAAACGCTGATTCCGCATCGCAAGCCAATGCTTTTGGTCGACGAAGTGGTCACGCAGTCCGACAAGCACATCATGTGCAAAAAAACCTTCTCCGCAGACGACTTTTTTTTGCAAGGACACTTCCCTAATTTCCCGCTGGTCCCCGGTGTCGTCCTTTGCGAATGTTGCTTGCAAAGCGGTGCAATCTTGCTTAGCCAGTTCACGCCGCAAGATGGTTCTGTACCTGTCGCTACACGAATCGACGGAGCGAAATTCAAGCGCATGGTTCGTCCGGGTGAAACGATTGAAATCAACGTAACGCTCAACGACGTCGTTTCATCAGCCTACTTCATGACAGGCAAAGTGACCGTCGAAGGGAAACTGGCGGCCCGCCTCGATTTCGCATGCAGTATTGCCAAGCCTGAGTAGGGATTGCCAAGCCTGAGTAGGGATTGCCAAGCCTGAGTAGGGGTAGCAGGCGGTGACACGCGCATGAGGGGCATCGCAACTTCGCGATGGCTTCGATTACTATCCTAATCAGCCGGAACGCTCTATCGGGCGGTTGATTTAATGGTACGACGGGCTTCCTAGTCCGTCGAATTCCCCAATGACGGACTTGGAAGTCCGTCGTACCGCCCTTACCCAATAACGACTTCACTAAATCAACAGCCCGCTAGCGTTCGGTTTACGTTGCCTGAAACGTGGGTAAAGATAGGCATCATCAGGGCGTGCCACACATGCCTTCGACAAACTGGCGGATCTCGTTTTGGATCGATTCGATGCTTTGCGTTGCGTTTACCACGAGAGAGTAAGGGCTTGCTCGGCTGACTTGCTCCAGAAATCCTTGCCGGACTTTTCGGAAGTACTCAATCCCTCGCTTTTCCAACCGATCTGGACCTCGCTGGAGTCGTGTTACTGCGATCTCTGGGTCGATATCGAGCACCACCGTAACATCGGGGGACAAGCCGCCAGTTGCACATTTACCAACTCCCCATAGCTCTTCGACATCCAAGCCACCAGCTACCCCCTGATAGACCACATTCGCCAACAGAAACCGATCACAGATAACGGTCGCACCTGCCTGCAATGCAGGGCGAATTTGGTCCGCGACGAGCTGTGCGCGGGCCGCCATGTAGAGCAGCATTTCCGACGTGTTTGCAAGTGGTATGTCTTCGCGGTGCAACAGGATTTCTCGAATCGCTTCACCAAGCTTCGTCGATCCGGGGTCTCGAAAACACGCAACCACTTTGCCTTGCGATTCAAGGTGCGTTCGGAGCAAGTCGATTTGCGTGGACTTGCCCGCTCCGTCAATTCCATCGAGCGAAATAAACATCAAAGTGCAAATGCTTCCGCATCTTCCTTGGGCGCCGTTTGATAACCCTGTGGCTCCATCGAACAACCCGCTCGGCCCTGACTGAGCGACCGAATAGCGCTCGAATAACCGAACAATTCTTTGAGCGGTGCCAAGGCTGTTACGCTGGTGATGGCCCCGCGTGCTTCCGTGCGTTCGATCATGCCGCGACGCTGTTGCAAGTCTCCTACGATTTCCCCTAGGTAGTCCGCAGGTGTGGTTATCTCCATTTTCATCACAGGCTCAAGCAGCGACGGGCCACCCAACTTAAGACCTTCGTCGAATGCGTCGTTGGCTGCAATACGAAACGCCACTTCATCCGAACCAACTTCGGCAGTCTCGGCACCTAGGATGCTGATTCGAATCCCTGTCAGTGGAAACGAACCGATCATTCCACCACCCTCCGAACGATTTTTGAGCTCTTCCAAAGCAGCTTGGCGAAGATTGTCTGGTAGCATCTGGTCAATCGGCGTGCGATCGACCACAACCACTTTTCCTGACAAATCGTCAAGCGGCTCGAACCGTACTTGAAGCCTTGCAAACATTTGTTGCGAGCCAACTTGGCGATTGCACTGCCCACGCACTTCCACGCTCTTGGCAATGGTTTCGCGATAGCTAACGCGTGGCTTATAAAATTTGACATTGAGATGATGGTCGCGAACCAGGCGATTCTTGATGACTTCAAGATGCAATTCGCCCATGCCGCTGATCAGAGTCTGCCCGGATTCTGAGTTCTCGGACGCATGGAACGTTGGGTCTTGACGCTTGAGCATCTCCAGTACCTCGGACAGTTTTTTGCGCTCGACAGTATTCTCGGGCTCAATGGCCATCGAAATAACGGACTGCGCAAACTGGATCGAGGGCAATTCGATCATGTCTCGTGTATCGCAAAGCGTGTCGCCAGTGATCGAGTCACGAGGGCCAATGCAGCACGCGATATCGCCGCATTGAAGAGTTTCGATCTGACCTTGCCGTTCGCGTTTGGTTGCATGGATCTGCCAGAGCTGGGCAACGTTTTCCTTCTTATCACGGTTCGGGTTGTACACTCGCGAATTCGATTCCAATTTACCTGAGTAGACGCGAATCCAAAACATGTCGCCCGTCTTCGCCGGCAAAATCTTGAACACCAAAGCGCAGAATGGTTCCTTGGGGTCCGGTTTGCGTTGAAGACTTTTTTCCCGCTTCTTGGGATCGACACCGGTCACGGGTGGGCGATCCAGCGGGCATGGCAAGTAGGATGCAACGCCATCTAGCAACGGTTGGACACCGGCACCATGAAGTGCGGATCCACAGAGCACGGGCTGTAACTTAAGGCTGATACATGCTTCCCGCAACGCTCGACGAACCAGCTCGCTCGGAATAGGCTTTTCCTCCATGGCCAACTCCATCATCTCGGTGTTGTGCAGATAGAGCTTTTCGAGCATCACGTTTCGCCAATCCATGGCGTCGTCCAGAAGTTCCGTCGGGACCTCCTCAACCAAAACCGTTTTGCCTTGATCTTCGGGATTGAACCGTAGCATCTTGAGATCGATCAAGTCGATGATGCCTTGAAAAGGTTCGCGTGAATGGCTTGGTCCTTGTCCCACCGGTATTTGAATTGCAACTGGATCCGCATTGAGCCGAGGTCCGATCTCTTCCAACACGCGATAGAAATCTGCCCCTTCTCGATCGAGCTTATTGATGAAAACGATGCGAGGAACACTGTACTTGTTAGCCTGTCGCCAGACGGTTTCGCTTTGGGCTTCGACACCTTCGCGGGCACTAAAGACGACGACTGCACCATCCAAGACTCGCAAACACCTTTCCACTTCGGCGGTGAAGTCGACGTGCCCAGGCGTATCGAGCAAATTGACGGTGCATTCCTTCCAGTGAAAGGTAACGCAAGCGGCGAAGATCGTGATGCCTCGCTGCTGCTCCTCGGGGTCGTCGTCCGTTTCGGTCGTTCCCGAATCGACGGCACCTGCCCGGTGCTTGGTGCCGCTCATATACAACATCT
>JAIPFP010000193.1 GCA_021736575.1 Pirellula sp.
CCGAAAGCGAAAGCCTTCAACCAGAACTTCACCGGTCAATGGCTCAGTCTGCGCGCCATCGATGCCACCTTGCCTGACCGCACGCTTTACCCCGAGTATGACGACATCCTCAAGACCGCAATGATCAAAGAGACGTCTCTGTTTTTTGATGAAGTCGTAAAGCGGGACCTCTCTATCACCAACTTCGTCGCCTCGGACTTTACCTTCGTAAACGCCCGGCTCGCCAAGCATTACGGCATTCCCGGCATTGATGGGACAGAGATGCGCAAGGTTGCACTGCCACCCGAAAGTCATCGCGGTGGAGTGCTTACGATGGGCAGCGTGCTCAAAGTCACCGCCAACGGCACCACCACCTCACCCATCCTCCGTGGCGCATGGGTGCTAGAGCGCATCCTGGGAACGCCGCCGCCGAAACCGCCTGCGAATGTGGAAGCCATCGAACCCGATATTCGCGGCGCTACCACGATTCGCGATCAATTGGAAAAGCATCGCAACGTCGCAAGTTGCAACTCCTGCCACAGCAAAATCGATCCACCCGGTTTCGCGCTCGAGAGCTTCGACGTGGTTGGCGGCTGGCGCGATCACTACCGTGCCCTCACCAACGGAGGAGAGAAAGACTCCCAAGGTCGCCGAGTCCGTCCCGGTCCTGCCGTCGACCCAAGTGATGCACTTCCCGACGGCAGGCGTTTTGCCAACATAGACGAGTACAAAAAGCTCATTCTCGATGATAAAGATCAGCTTGCTCGCTCCCTGGTGGAAAAACTCCTTGCCTATTCCACTGGCGCCGCCCCGACCAAAGCGGATCGAGCGCAGATCGAGACCATCGTTCACAATGTCCGCGACATGAACTACGGCTTCCGTTCGTTGATTCACGAGATCGTGCAAAGCCCGATCTTTCAAACCAAGTAGTAAACCATGAAAATCCAACGCCGCTCATTCCTTAATGCTACGGGCATCACGCTCGCACTCCCCTGGCTCGAAACCTTTGCAGCCTCCCCAAAACGATTATCGGTCGACCAACCTCCGCGACGCATGGTCTGCATATGCGCGCCGCTCGGACTACATCCCGACAACTTCTTCCCGCAGGAAACGGGCAAGAACTACAAGCTATCGCCCTATCTCGAGCTTCTTGAAGATTACCGCGATGACATGACGGTCATTTCGGGATTGGCCCATTCCGGCATGGGATCGAGCTTTGCTCACCAAGCCTCGGCCAGCTTTCTCACGGGCGTACCAGGTGCAGGCAGGCCCGGCTTTCGCAACGCAATCTCGCTCGACCAGTTCGCTGCCGATCACATCGGCACTCAGACCCGATTCCCCAGCCTCGCCTTGTCCGGCGAAGGTTCAGGAGGCCTATCCTGGACCCGCACCGGAGCGCTTATTCCCGCCAATAACTCGCCGTCGAAAGTCTTTGCCCGCCTGTTCCTCGAAGGCCGAGCCGACGAGGTTCAGGACCAAATGCGACGCCTCGAGGATGGCCGCAGCATTCTTGACGACGTGAGCGACCAGGCGAATTCCTTGCGTTCCAACTTGGGCAGCGAAGATCGCGACAAGCTCGATGAATACCTCACCAGCCTTCGCGAACTTGAGCAGCGAATGGTCAACGACGAAAGTTGGGCGAAGAAACCCAAGCCCAAGGTGGACGTCGAGCCGCCGAAAGACATCCCGAATGCCGCCGACCTCATAGGCCGCACGCGTCTGCTCTTTGACCTCACCCATTTAGCGCTGCAGACCGACTCTACCCGGCTAATCACCATCATGCTTGCCGGCTCCAGCTTCGCCCCGCCGATCCCTGGCGTGACCCTCGGCCATCACGACCTCTCGCACCACGGCAAGGACCCAAGCAAACTTGAGCAACTCAAGATTGTCGAAGTAGAAACCATGAAGACGCTGCGGGACCTGCTCGCTAAGCTCAAGCAATCGAAGGAAGGCAACTCAACTCTGCTCGACCTAACAACAGTCTTCCTGGGCAGCAATCTCGGCGACGGCAGCAGCCATTCCACCCAGAACCTCCCTGTCCTCCTGGCCGGCGGTGGTTTCCAGCATGGCCAGCATTTACCGTTCGACCCCAAAAACCCACCGCCACTTTGCAATCTCTACGTCACCATGCTCCAACGACTCGGCATCGAAGCCGACAAGTTCGGTAGCAGCACAGGGACATTGACGGGGTTGGAATGGAGCCGGGGGTGAAAAGGATGAAAAGCCCCTGGGTTATCCCAGAGGTGGGTTGCCTTTACTCATTAACATTGAACTGTATCAGATAGAACGGTTGGTTCAAACGTTTTTTTCACTTCGTAACTTCGTGGAGCCATTCGCGAGCTTTGGTTCGAAGGGGCAAGTCGCGCAGTACCCAATCGGCAGAATGATTGGGATACGGGAGCGTTTCAAACGTGAACTTGCCGTTAGCATGTTGGTCGGTTAGATAATCTCGCGTCGTGTCAATTGATTTCTCATGGCTGATCCATTGAGGACGACCGCGAAGTCGCGCTAGTCGCTCCAGTGCAGACGCCCGATCTCCGCCTGGATACCATTGCTTCTCTCGTACGCCATCATAGTGACTGTGACAAAAGAATCCTCGCCATACCTTTGAGATTTCATCGTCGTGAAGTCCAATGAAATTGCACCCGATAGCTCCTCGGGAAAACCCGCAAAGTACAACGCGATTTTCGTCGCCACCAAACTTTGAAATCACATGGGAAAGAGCTGAGAGACAATAGCGTTTGGTTTCCTCGACATCACCCCACCAAACATCCGCGTTACGAAGGACCCCGTCGTCCGAACTTACATAGGGCAATACCAACCAAAGGAAGCCTTTGCCTTCGCTGAGACCATAGCCAAGTTTACATCCATCGACCGATCCGTCGCTCGCATCTCCCAGCAGATTCTTGTAACCGCCATTTCCTGGATACTCTACCAAGATTGGATAGGACGCGGACGTTTGCCAATCAGTAGGCAAGTAGAGAGTGTGATAGACTTCTGTGCCCTTCCACGGTTCGGCTGTCGCACGCACGCGACGACCCGCCGTTGGCGCACCGGATTCCGCTTTCGGGATCGTCAGATCCGTTGGGATATCGTTGAGATTCGAATCACGACTTTGGATGATTCGGGGTTCCGTGGACCATCCCTCGATGGTCCACGGAACGATTCCGAAATGGCAAAGCACGATTGCGAAAATGGCGATCCGGAATTCACGCAAGACTTGCAGGACTTGTCGGATCATCTGCACCTCATCAAGCAAACGAATCAAGTTTGAAAACAACAGTCGCCAACGGAGGGAGTGTTAACTCGATTGACGCGGGTCGTCCGTGTTGGGGAATTTTCGAGTCAGCAAGAATTCCAGGGTGGTTGCCGACGTTCGTGCCTGCATAATGGACGGAATCGCTATTGAAAATCTCGCGGTAGAAACCATCGCGTGGCACACCCATTCGGTATCTTCGCACGACGGGCGTGAAGTTGTTACACACAACGACAAAGTCATTTGGATCTTTTGCCTTGCGAATGTAACCGAGCACGCTGTCTTGAGCGTTCATGCAGTCGATCCACTCGAAACCATCACCAGAGAAGTCCAATTCGTGGAGTGCTGGCTCGCGTTTCACGAGATGGTTCAAGTCTGCGACCAGTTTTTGAACACCTCGGTGAGTCTCCCAGTCCAGAAGGTCCCATTGGATCTCACTGTCATAGTTCCATTCGTGCCATTGTGCCAACTCGCATCCCATGAACAGCAGATTCTTGCCGGGATGTGTCCACATGTACGAATAGAGCAATCGCAAGTTCGCAAACTTTTGCCAGAGATCGCCAGCCATCTGAGCAATCAAGGCACCTTTGCCGTGAACGACTTCATCGTGCGATAGAGGAAGCGTAAAGTTTTCGGTAAATGCATAGATCAAGCTAAAGGTCAGTTCGTTCTGATGGAATTGGCGATGGATTGGTTCGTGTCGCATGTAGCGGAGCGTATCGTTCATCCAGCCCATATTCCATTTGAGCGAGAAACCAAGTCCACCGAACTCGGTTGGTCGGCTAACGCCTGGCCAAGCTGTCGATTCCTCAGCGATCGTCAACACACCTGGATGTTGCAAGTGCGATTGAATGTTGAATTCGCGAAGCAAGTGGATGGCTTCCAAGTTTTCTCGGCCACCATAAACGTTCGGAACCCACTCACCTTCTTTCCTGGAGTAGTCCAAATAGAGCATGGATGCAACTG
The DNA here is from genome assembly GCA_021736575.1 of Pirellula sp. Lineage (GTDB taxonomy): Bacteria > Planctomycetota > Planctomycetia > Pirellulales > Pirellulaceae > JBKCUI01. The sequence goes on from JAIPFP010000193.1 coordinate 4,202, forward strand.
CGTCGACTCGTAAGCCATCGATGTGATATTTTTCGAGCCAAAACAATGCATTTGCAATTAAGAAATTGCGAACTTCGTTTCGTCCGAAATTGAAAATCATGGTGCCCCAATCCGGGTGCTCACCTTGCCTTGGGTCAGCATGTTCGTACAACGCCGAACCGTCAAATTGCCGTAGTCCGTGGCTATCCTTGGGGAAGTGGGCGGGCACCCAATCAATAATCACACCGATATTATTTTGATGGCAATGGTCGACAAAGTACATGAAGTCCTCAGGCGTACCGTACCGGCTCGTAACCGAAAAATAACCGACTGTTTGGTAACCCCATGACCCGGTAAAAGGGTGCTCAGAAACGGGTAACAGTTCCAAGTGAGTGAAACCCATTTCCTTACAATACTGAACCAACTGATGTGCGATCTCGCGATAGTTCATCCAGCCGTGAACGCCGGTTTTGCATTTCCGCCACGACCCCAAATGAACCTCATAAACCGACATCGGCTTTTCAAGTTGATTCTCGGCTTTGCGTCGATCCATCCATTGGTCATCTTTCCATTGGTAGTCGTCGAGCGACGTAACAATCGATGCGGTGCGCGGTGGGAGCTCTGCAAAGACACCGTAGGGGTCGGTCTTGTCGACCACTTGCCCGTCCAGCATCCGAATCCGATATTTGTACTTTTGGCCTGCACCTATTTGTGGGACAAACAGTTCCCAAATTCCGGAGGGGATCTGCTTCTGCATGCAATGCGAACGTCCATCCCAATGGTTGAAATCGCCGATGACTTGAACGCTCTGCGCATTGGGAGCCCAAACGGCAAAATTGACGCCAACGTGTCCGTCGACGTCCCGCAAATGGGAACCAAGTTTTTCGTAGATTTTCCAATGCTCTCCGGCATTGAAAAGATGGCGGTCGAAATCGCTGATCAAACTCGGCACAGCGTAGGGATCTTGCATCTCGATAGTCTTTCCGGTCGAGTTCGAAAGTCGAAATCGATATTGAGGGATGGTAGAGGATTCTTGCTGTGGCATCAAACCTTCGTACACTCCGGATGGATGAATACGACGCATGGGCCGAGTTGCGGCGTTGCGATCGTCAAGCAACCACGCTTGATCAAATCCTGGAAAATAACCTCGAACAGCAACTGCGTTTTTGCCATCGACTTGGATTGCATGGGGACCCAGTACGCTGGCTGGATTCGCATTGACTCCATCGATTATGCTGGACAAGGTATTTAGGTTGATCTGAGTTTGCACAGGATGTACTCCAATGGTTATAGCGAAAAAGGATGATTTGGGGTATCGCAGGGGCGTGCCCGACGACTCTGGATTAGTGTCTTGAAGATCGTTTTTTAGGGTCTAACAGCAGCAAGCATCGCAGGTAGGATTCCAACCATTCGTCGAGGGCTAAGATCACATTCCAAGTTCCTTTGCAAAGCGAAACTTGGCAGCGAACGGCAAGTCGGATGGGCCAGGTTAGCCGATAAAAAAACGTTCGGAATGACTGGAGGACACGATTCGGTTTGCGAAAATCGGATTCACGATCGATTTCGAGGATCGCGCGTGATGCGGAAGGGATATCAGCATAGATTTTTGCGGTGACGTTGTTTTTTGCGGTGACGTTGTTTTTTGCGATGTTCGGCGTGTCGACGTAGATGCGTTGGTTGTTGGAGTTTGCAACACGCGTGCGGACATTATTTTGTGCGCTGTAGCTTCTTTGAGGTAGCGAAGTGCTCGACTCCGTAACGGGTCTGTTTTGCAAAGCAATTTTTTTTGGGGCGTTGCCTTCGTGTTCGTCGATTACATTCATCGCCTCTTCGTCCGTCGCGTCCTCTTGCGCCATCCACCTGCATTGAACTTGATGAAAGGCAAGCGTTCGATCGATGCGCCGCCAGATGTCCGAGTTTCGGATCGGTTGCACGGCCCCGAAGTGCTCCCAGGTGAAGTCGTTTTCGCGCCATTCCGTCAACCCGTATTGCAGACCACGCGTGACATACCTGCTGGTGGTAATCAAGGTCACTCGGCTGGGTTGCTCAAGCGACTCGAGACCTCGAAGGACCGAGACCAAAGCACAGCGGTCCGGAGCGCACGACTGTTCCTGATCCGTCGCTTCGGTGCGAACTCCCGACTCGACGTCTTCCAGAACGAATCGCCATCGTCCGCGTTGGCTGGCTGCACTGTCACTGCTGGCTGGGGTGTTGCCGTCGCAGAATAGTAGGTAGTGGGGCTTAGGGGCGGTCATAACCAATGCTCGGTGCCTTCTTGCTCGATGTGACTGCGTAAGCTTGCGCGGTAGTTCGATTTGTGAGAGACGAACATCTAGAAAAAGGGTATGATTTTGAATAGACTTGACGCTTTGAGTTGAACTTAATGCTTATTCCATGTGCACCGGCAACTTATTGAATTCCACCGAGGACTTTCGCAGATGACAATTTGGCCTGACATGCCTGATTGCGGAGTTTACTTGGTCTGGCCCGATGATGGGACTCAGTGGATTCATCCCGATGACATCGAGTTGGCAACTCAATGGATACCCAGCAATCGAGTTCTCCGTCGTCATAGCTACGATGGCGAATACTACCGCCTGCAGTATGGCGAACAGAAAATTCGAGTGAAGCCGACAATGTGGCATCGTGTCGTAGACGAGGGGTTCGCAGTAGGCGATCAAGTGGAAGTGCTCGGGCGATTTATGGAGAACGAACCTTGCATTGGACGAATCACGGAAATTCGGTTCGACAAGCACAACAATCGCATTCTCTATTCCGTGGAAACAAGGGAATTGCCGTTGCCCCGACCGTTTATCTCAAGCGATTTGATGCCGTTAAATCGAAAAATGCAATTGCGAGAGTCGGACAGCAACCCGCCACAAGCTCGCCAAGTGGAAATGCCCGGTATGGAATGGTTAAAGCTCGAAGACACTACTATGTAGTTGTTTTGTCGATTAAGCTCTTGGTATCCGTTCTAGACAATACTCTCAAAATGATTATTCCTCCGCGATGAAATTGAAAAGCATGCCCGAAGATTTTCGGGTCGAAGAGATCACCGAAGTAAAACCGACGAAAGGCCAGTTTGGGTTGTATCGATTGGATAAGTGCGGGCTCGGAACTCCAGAAGCCATGCAGGCCATTTTGCACAAATGGCAGTTGTCTCGCAACGATCTCAGCTATGGCGGAATGAAAGATCGACATGCGGATACAACTCAATACCTCACGATTTTTCGAGGCCCCCATTCAGGCTTAACAGATCGTTCGTTTCAACTGCAGTATCTTGGTCAGTGCCCTTACCCCTACCATGCCAAGGACATTGTCGCCAATCGGTTTGACATCTACTTGCGGCGGATCCCAACCGAAAAACAAGCAGGATTGACGGAGCGATGCCAATTGATTCAGAAGACGGGCGTTGTCAATTACTTTGACGATCAACGCTTCGGTTCGATCGGCTTTTGCGGTGAGCTCATCGGTGTTCCCTGGTGTTTGGGAAATTACGAACGCGCACTTTTTTTGGCGATGGCGGAACCCAATTTGCATGATCGCCCGCGTGAAAAAGAACAAAAGCAGATCCTTCGCGACCATTGGGGCGACTGGCTCAAATGCAAGGCGTACCTCGATCGCTCCCATCGCCGCAGTGTCGTGACCTATCTGTGCGATCATCCAACCGACTTTAAACGAGCCGTGGCTATCATTCGACAGGATCTTCGAGGAATCTATGTCGCCGCCTTTCAAAGCTGGGTGTGGAACCGTTGGCTATCGAAGTTGATCGAGGCGCAAGCAGGCGTTGAGCAAGTTGAATATTTGGAGTCAGCCTGCGGTCCACTTGCAATTCCAGTTCACCAGCCCGATATCGCGATTGGGGGAACGACACTGCGACGACTCGAGTTGCCTCTCCCCTGCGCAAGGCAACACGAATGGCCGGCCAACACCACCGAGATTTTGCAAGAGATACTTGGGCCGCTGAACATGGATGTCAAGCAGATGAGGCTCAAGTTTCCTCGCGATACCTTTTTTTCGAGAGGAGTGCGAGCCGCATGGCTTGTGGCTGGCGACATGACATACGGCTGGGGGGCTGACTCGTTGAACCCTGGGTTCGAATGCTTGCGCCTCACGTTCGAATTGCCTCGCGGGGCTTATGCGACCATGGTCGTGAGATATCTTTTCAATGAGTCAATCGTGGAAGCAGATGAGGATTCTGAAGAGGAAAGCTCGTTTGAACCAAGTTCAGGCGATTACGCAGGCGGAGCCAATCCAACGTCCATCTGAGATGTTTTTCGGAGTGTTGGGCGACTCTGGACGCTCGCCGACCTGTATCCCAAAAACACAACCACCCGCAGGTCAAGCCCGCGGTAAAAGCTACTCGCCTAATTGCCGCGAGATGGGGCGCGTCGCGAGGTGATCACATCCCAAAGGTACCACTCAAGATACAACAACAAGACTGGTCCCAAAAAAATCAACATCTGAATCGGTTGTCGTATCCCCGTCCATTCAGGGAGCAACGTTGTCACACCTTGCGAAAGCGCAAATATCATTCCGGTATTGACGGCCAGCATGGCTGCGCTAACCAGAACGACACCAAGGATATAGAGCACAAGTTTTCGAACCGCACGGTTCTCGACTCGCGGATTGGTTTCTGTGTCCAACATTCTAGGTTAGCTTCGTTTCTTGCTTGGATCGTGTTTGATATTGTACCGCCCGTGCCAAAAATAAGTCTTCTGGGTAGGGTGCCGAATAGGCCCTGGAAGGTAGATTCCTCCATTAGACAGCAATTCTGAGTAGCGATGCGGCCAATCTTGGCCTACCATGCCTAGAGACATTGCAATCCATCTGCACACTTGGGTGCCTAAGAGACAAAGGACAAAAAAAGACGATGCTGGAGCCCGAACAATTTCGTCCACCATGGTACCTGCGAAACGGGCATCTTCAAACCATCCTGACCGGCTTTTATAAGCCGAAACCGCCGCTGCTTCCTCCGATCGAACATAAAATTCCGATGAAAGACAATGGCTACAGTCTTGTCTTTGAAAATCGGCCCAATTGCCCCGCCCCCGAGCATTCCGATGAAGCGGTTTTGCTGCTGCACGGCTTAGGCTCGTCCCATGCGGGAACGTACATGACCACAATGGCACAGTGTCTGCTTCAGCGGGGAGTCCGCGTTTTCAGAGCAGACCTGCCAGGGGCCGGTACTTCGGGCAAGTACACATCACTACCCCCGCACGGAGCTTGCCACGAAGAAATCTGGAATATGCTGATGCTGCTTCGGGACAACTTGGGAATCCGCCGATGGCGAATTTCCGGCGTTTCGCTGGGAGGAAACATACTGCTGAGAATGCTATCCTCGAAGCACCAGCAGATCGACATCGGCGATAGGAGCGGCGACTTGGACTTGACGGTGTTGAAAGCTGTCTCCGTTGCGCCGCCGATCCGTCTATCCGATTGCTCCACTCAGATGGAAAAAGGGGTACACCGGCTTTACGCCAAGTACTTTATGGGATCATTGAAAAAACAAGCCAAGATGCGAGCTGAAATTTGGCCTCGATGGGCAGAACTACTCAAGGGTGCGTCCTTCGAATCGATCCGAACGTTTGATGAGACGATGACGGCTCCCTTGGCAGGATTCCGGGACGCGGAAGAATACTATTCAGCCGGTTCCTCTGCGGCGTGGTTGGACCAGATTCGCGTTCCGACCGAAATTCTGATTGATCATCACGATCCCATTGTGCCGGCTTGGATGTTTGAAAATGTTGTCTTGTCGCCTTCGACTAGGCTGCGAAAGACAGCATTTGGCGGTCATGTTGGGTATATGCATCGCAGTCGAATGATGAACGGCTCCAGGACGCCCATTTCAGAAAACAAGCAACTGCACCGTTGGTCCGACACATGGATTGTCGACGCGTTGTTGAAGTAGCACATCTCAGTCACGATCAATCCGTTCGGGCCAGTGGCCTTGGCTTGCGTAGCGCCGGTTGGCCAGCAATCCTGAAATCGGTCTTCACGCTACCAACAAATGTTTCTATAGATGACCTCTGACAGCAAATCAGTCAAAATCGCGAGCCAGAGGTACGTATCATTGACGAAAAAGCAATTGAAGTAGACCAGGCCATCAAGGTAACGACGAGCCATATTGTGGATGCGGTCAAGCGGGCTGCGTCTGGCGACTACGACGCGATCGTCGATGTTGGATTCATGGTTTTAACCCCCAGTGTCAGCGCGTTGGCAATTCTGTTTGGGTTTTACTTTGCGGCTAAGTTTGTTTCGAAACTGATATCGGGTCCGATCAATAGTCGCGTGGATCAGACGCTCGGGCGGTTTGTTGAGAAGCTTGTTTATCGAGGCATGATCGCTTGTGGTTTCTTGTTTGTGCTCAACTATTTCGGTGTTGGTTCGACAAGCTTTGCCGCGGTGATCGCTGCGTCAGGATTTGCCATCGGCCTTGCATTTCAGGGAACTCTTGCGAACTTCGCATCCGGTATCCTATTGATGGTGTTCCGGCCGTTCAAGGTTGGTGACATGGTGGTTGCGAATGGAATTGCGGCAAAAGTTCACGAAATCGACTTGTTTACAACCGCCGTCGACACGCCGGACAACCGTCGGTTGATCATTCCAAACAGTGCCATCGCAGGCCAAACAATCGAGAACGTGACTTATCATCCGTGGCGACGAGTTGAGGTTCCGGTTGGCGTAGCTTACTCGGCTGACATGGACGAGACGCGAGCGACATTGATGTCCGCTATCGACGCCATTTCGGATTCAATCTCTCAAAACGAAGAACAGAAATCGCAAGTCATTCTATTAGGCCTAGGAGCATCTGCCGTTGACTGGATGGTCAAAGTTTGGGCCAAGACGGCGGATTTTAGCGATGTTCGGGACAAGCTAGTCTACAGCGTCAAGTCGCATTTGGATGCAAAGGGCATCCCAATCGCGTTTCCACAACTGGACTTACATCTTCACGACGCGGCTGCCAATTTAAATGGCGTGCGCGGATCAAAACAACGTCAGTCCCCGAGACGAAGCGCTGGCGGAAAACCGGAAGCGGCTTAAACGGGCCTAAGTGTCCAAAATAATTCTCTGCCGTTTTGTTGTGCTTTTTCCTGGGAGCGGCTAACATATGGTGTCCTCTCGCTTGATGAACCGTCTTTGATCTCATTGCTTTGTAGGAGTTCAGTATATGCTGCGTTGGATGATGCCGTACTGTTGTATGTGTTTGATGGTCTTTCCGATGCTGGGATGTGGACCAGCGAGTGATCGGCTACCCGTCAGTGGAGCGGTCACTTTGAAAGGCGTTCCGATCGATGATGGAATCATCGAATTTTCTTCTGCAACGTCACGGACGGGAGCTCCCATAAGCAAGGGCAAGTACGATATTTCGGCCGACCAAGGGCTTCCACCTGGGGTTTACAAGGTCGTAATAACGGCAGGCGACGGAAAGACTCCTGCGGACTCACCGGATGGTTTGCCTGGTCCCACAGGAGCCAACATTGTTTCCAAGGATCGTATTCCACCGGAGTACGGCTCCAATTCAAAGCAAGAAGTAACGGTCTCCAAAAAGGGACCAAACAAGTTCGACTTTGCCATACCCTAGCGTTTGATGGCCTTCAAAAGGTAGCAGGCACTTTCCAAGTGCCGTCAGCCTGAGATTTGCGGACGGCACACGATTGCGGACGGCACACGGAGTGTGCCTGCTACTATTGGACGGACGTTCCTATGTGAGGTTGATACCACAACGAAGTCCGGATGAAGCGTTTTAATTATTTGTGTATCCTCTCGCGGTTTCTGTGTTGATTTTTCATTTTTAATCGGAGTTAGTTATGCGTTACAAGAAAAGCGGGTTTACGTTGGTCGAATTGTTGGTGGTCATCGCCATCATCGGTATCTTGGTTGGTCTGCTGCTTC
>JAIPFP010000194.1 GCA_021736575.1 Pirellula sp.
GACGCTCGAGATATTTACGCGTATCGCCTAGCGAGAAGGGCTCGAGTCGAATCCGTACCGTCGTACGGTTGTGAAGCCCCCCTTTCGATCCAATCACCTTTCGAATCATCCACGAAGCCGCGGACCCACATATAACGACGAGCAGATCGTTTCTCTGGCTGGCGAAGGTATTCCAGAAATGTTCGAACGCTGCAAGAAAGCCAGATCGTCGAGTCTCAAGCCATGGAAACTCATCGAAGAACAGGACCCGCTTTCGTTTCCGTTTCGGAGGTTCTTCTGAGATCATAATACGAAGACTTTCGAACGCTTCCAACCAAGAGGACGGAATCGAAAAGCGGGCTTTGGGGAAATGACTTCGCAACGCGTTGGCAAAGCTTTCTAATTGCCGTTTCATCGATTCTTGGTGGAGGCCTGTTAGCTCGAAAGCAATAGAATCGCGGAAAAGTTCTCGCACGAGAAATGTCTTGCCGACGCGGCGCCGGCCGTACAATGCGACCAATTCGGGTTCCTGGGAATGGGACGCCTCCAGAAGACGCCGCTGTTCCGTTTCTCGACCGATGATCTTGGATGCAGTCATTATATGTAGCCAAATATGGTTCTGAGAAGAATGTTTTGGCTGAATATAAATACTATATGTTGCCAAATCTAGTATCGTAGACCGATATTTGGCGATTTATACTGACTGCCATCGCTTCTGGAAATGCGTCGCGTTCATCGAACGAGATTCGCGGCTAGGAGTTGCTTGCCGAGGCGTTGGCACTTGACGAAGATGAAGGAAAACGACGCGAAGCACAGTTGAGCGACGGCCCGAGTCGCAGAAATCACGCCGCGGAGCGTCGTCCAACTAAGTTTGCCATTCGAATGGGGGCCATTTTCAACTTGCGACCGTTTTGCAGTATACTTAGCTTGGAAAGCTGCGCTAGGTAAGACTGGTCGAGATCCCGGCCCCAACCAACTAAAATTGACTCTCATTCGAGGAATTCATGCCGCTATACGAATACGATTGCAAGGACTGCTCCAAACAAGTCGAAATTCTTGTCAGCAGTGCAACCGCCAGGCCCAGTTGTCCTGACTGCGGGTCCAAAAAGCTGACCAAGCTACTGAGTGTTATCGGTTCGCCGGTGATGGCCAATGGAGCCGATTCGGCTCGCAAGGGCTCCTTTGAACCGGGTAATTGCGGTCGATCGCAATGCGCGAGCGGCGGATGCATGAATGGCAACTAGGCAAGTACCCACTTGGAATGACAAAGAAGAACCAGGCAATGTTATGTCCGCTAAAACGAGATTTTTTTGGCTCTGCTTGCTTCTCGTTCAACTGGTTGGGTGTCGCGGTTGCACGCAGCAAAAGAAAGAGGAACTCGCCAAGGACGGCACCAAAAAAGAGAAGCTAAACCGCCTTACGGCTGATGATGTACGAGCTTTGCCGTTTAGCGAGGATTCCACTGGTGCTGCCGTGGAAACCAATTTTGTTAAGCCTGGCCATTGGTATCAAGGCAACAGCAAGCTTAAGGCGAACTACGACGACGAGTCGTTGAATGCAAATTTGACTGTAGTCAACGTTGTGGGGAAACGTGTTCCGTTCACGGCGGGGCAGCCCCATATCGAATTCAACCGCAGTCTGTCGCTCGCAAAAGGGCAAGAAAAGAATATTCGCCTCCGGTTTTTTCAACCCGAGGTAGCGGTTACTGGAAATGATCCGACGGAAAACCCAAACATCGCGGCGCAATTGGTTTTGGCCCTTAGCCAACGGTCCATTGGCACCAGCATTCTTGAGAAGTCATTCCCCAACAAAATTTTGTACGGTTATCAGTACAACATCGTGTCGATCAGCCGCGACCCGTCGCGATACACATTTTGGAGAAAGCAGGATTGCATCATATGGCCTTCGTTGGCGAGGATGTCCGACGAGAGAATTGCACCTCATCGAATCATAGACTTGAACGAAGACGAAGTCGCAGCACAGTTTCCCGATCGACTGTACGCGATGACATCCATCTCGCATCTAGTGATTAACGATGCTTCTATTTCGATCATGTCGCCCGAGCAGAAAGAAGCCGTTCAAGATTGGCTGCGGTTTGGCGGTACGATCGTACTGAATGGTCCAGAAGCAATTGGCGGTATTGAATCGAGTTTCTTAAAAGAATTGGCTCCGCTCAACAACACCTCGAATTCGACGATTTCCGATGAGGAAATTGCACCTTTGAGAACGACTTGGTCCATCAAACAAGTCGGTGGGGAACGCATCCTTTTTTCGCCCGCCAAGCCTATTCCGAAACTGGCTGGGCAACTCAGCGACGGAGCATCGTGGGTTGAATTTGAGGGTGAGGGAAATCAAATGGAATCGCTTGAGGGGCTCGTAGCGGAACGACTGGTTGGGCAGGGGCGAATTGTCATGACAACGTTTCCGATGACGGATAGCGCGTTCTTGAGTTGGCCATCCTACAGCTCGTTTATCCATAACGTTATCCTGCGAAAGCCTAGTCGCGCCGTGACCAAGGATGTAGAGCCAGACACCCTGTATGATGGCGAATTCGCAGGGACGGAGTTGAACCCAGTTCACTCTACAAGGCTGCGACTATGGGCTCGCGATTTAGACTCCACCATGACTAAATCCTCCAAGCTCGCCATACCGAAGGAAGTTGAGAAACCGCCGCGAGGTCCGGGGAGCCCCCCATTTTCTTTTCCCGACTTGGCAGATGCTTCGAAAGAAGTTAGGAAACTGCCGAGCGGTCTAGGGCTAGCGACACCGATCAAGGCCATCAAACGATCCAGTCTCGGTGCATGGAACTCCGAGTCGCTCGTGTTGCGAAATGCTCGAACAAGTTTGCAAGAGTCGTCTGGCATTACCGTCCCGCGCATTAACACGATTATTAAGCTGTTGATAGGCTATCTGGTTGTTTTGGTTCCACTGAACTGGATTGTGTTTCGATTGGTGGGACGAGTGGAGCTGGCATGGCTTGCCGCTCCGATCATTGCGATCGTGGGTGCATTCGTGGTCGCACGGAGTGTTCAGCTTGACGTTGGGTTTTCTAGGAGTCAGACGGTGCAAGGTTTCCTGGAGTTGCACCAAGGATACTCGCGCGGCATGCTATCGCAATATACCGCGCTGTATTCGTCTTTATCCACCAACTACAGGGCCGTTTATGATCGCGATGAAGGAGTTGTATTGCCTCTCGCCTCCGTGTCGTTGCCGACGAACCGACGAAGAAGTTTGGCTGATTTGAGCAAGATTGATTATTCGTATGCGGATAATGAAGGTGCTGGATTGCAGAGCATTCCGGTGGCTTCCAACACCACGGGGTTGTTGCAGTCGGAGGAAATGCTTGAGCTCGGAGGATCGCTGACAGCCCAATTTGCGAGCGACATGTCGAGCATTGAGGTGTCCAGCGGCCTGAAGTTCCCCATTCAAGACGTTGGAGTCATTGGTTTGAACGAAAACGGTCAGATGCAATCGGCCTGGCTTGGGAATATTGAGCTCGGATCGACTGCCAAAGGCGTATTGGAGTCTCGCCCAGACGGGGTTGGATGGAGAAAAGAGTGGGATCTCAGGCCAAGTCTTGCGGCACCGACTTTCTTGCGAGCCGATGAGACGATGTGGACGGAGCAGGAACTGGGTGAGGATCTGTACTTGGGACCGATGTTAGAGCAAATTACAAAATCCTATCCGATCGGCCAGGGTGAGTATATTGCCGTGGGTTGGACAGATAAACCGCTCGGCGGCTTGAAAATTAGCCCAGAAGCCAAGCAGAACAGGGAGCGAACCGTCGTTTTGCTGCATTTGCGGGGTGCGGCGCTGGGTCCGGCAAGTCCTGACCTGCAGATCTTTCAAAAAGTGACAGAGGAGCGTTAGAGCTAGCCTCAAAAGTCGTCTTGCAGAGGACTGGTCCGTCTGTACACTAGTGCGACTCGCGGCTGGTCGTGTCAGAAAACGGTCGATCGGGAGGAGTGTTTCGGCACAACGCCGGTGTAGCTCAGTGGTAGAGCAGCTGATTTGTAATCAGCTGGTCGGGGGTTCAAGTCCCTTCGCCGGCTCTGTTTTTGATAGTTTAGAGGTTTTTGATAGAGTCGAGATTGTCGGTGGAGTTAAGCATTTGATAAGGGAGGTTGCCCGAGTGGCTAAAGGGGACGGACTGTAAATCCGTTGGCTTACGCCTACGTAGGTTCGAATCCTACACCTCCCATTTCATTTTGCTCGATTTTGTTGGTACCGCGGGTGTAGCTCAATGGTAGAGCAGCAGCCTTCCAAGCTGAATACGAGGGTTCGATTCCCTTCACCCGCTTTCCCTTTCACGCTGCTGTAGCTCAGTTGGTAGAGCACTTCATTGGTAATGAAGAGGTCATGGGTTCAAGTCCCATCAGTAGCTCTGTCTGAGCTAGGCCCTGTTAAGGGGTTTTGGCTCCGAGGATGGACTAGAAACAGTTGACATGGATCGTCGACCGCTATAGTTCGTACGAGGGAGCGCGGTTTATCCTTATGTTTGCACGTGGGCAAAGACCTCACGGCGTAGTTTCGAGTTTTCTATTTGTTTAGGTGTTGTGAGCAATAATGGCCAAAGAGGTATTTGAACGCAAGAAACCCCACTGTAACGTAGGCACCATCGGTCACATCGACCACGGCAAGACGACCACGACGGGTGCGTTGCTGGCAGTTCAAGCAGCGAAAGGGCTAGCAAAGCCAAAGTCGTATGCAGATATTGCCAAGGGTGGTACAGTTCGCGATGCGACCAAGACGGTTACAATCGCCGCATCGCACGTTGAGTATGAGTCGGAAACCCGGCACTACGCTCACATTGACTGCCCGGGTCACGCGGACTTTATCAAGAACATGATTACCGGCGCCGCTCAGATGGACGGCGCGATTCTCGTCGTTAGCGCGGCCGACGGTCCAATGCCGCAAACCAAGGAGCACGTTTTGCTCGCACGTCAGGTTGGAGTGCCAGCGATCGTTGTATTCTTGAACAAATGCGACTTGGTCGACGACGAAGAGTTGCTCGAGTTGGTTGAGCTGGAAATTCGTGAATTGCTTAGCAAATACGGCTTCCCAGGCGAAGAAACACCGATCACGCGCGGCAATGCAAAGCTGGCCTATGACAAGCCAGCCGATCCAGTTGCTAGCAAGTGTATCTCGGATTTGATTGCAACAATCGATTCATTTATTCCTCAGCCTGTTCGCCAAGAAGACAAGCCATTCTTGATGGCCGTCGAAGATGTTTTCTCGATCGAAGGTCGTGGAACTGTTGCGACAGGTCGTATCGAACGCGGTGTGATCAAAGTCGGCGAAGAAGTCGAAATCATCGGTTTGATGGACGAAAAGAAAAAGACGACGGTGACGGGCGTTGAGCAGTTCCGCAAGGAAATGAAAGAAGGCAAGGCTGGCGATAACGTTGGGTGTTTGCTACGCGGTGTTCGCCGTGAAGACATCGAGCGTGGTCAAGTCTTGGCCAAGCCAAACTCCATCACCCCGCACAAGAAATTCGATGCGGAAGTCTATTGCTTGAGTAAAGAAGAGGGTGGGCGGCACACCCCGTTTTTCTCGGGTTATCGACCACAGTTTTACTTCCGCACAACGGACGTTACAGGAACAGCAAACCTTTCCGAAGCGGAAATGTGCATGCCTGGCGACAACGTTCGCTTGGTTGTCGAGCTTCAAAAGACGGTTGCGATCGATGAAGGCGTACGTTTTGCTATCCGCGAAGGTGGAAAAACGGTTGGTTCCGGCGTCGTAACCAAGATTATTGAGTAGTTTCGGACGAGCCGATCGCACTGGTGCGGTTGTGCGAACCCGATAGAATGAGTTTTGAGAAAAGGGCTTGCTCCAACAAGGGCTTGCTCTGTGTTCTCGCGGTAGCCAGAGCATGCTGTCCAAGACTGGGTGGCATGCTGCAACTAGGGGTGTAGCTCAATTGGCAGAGCACCGGTTTCCAAAACCGGGGGTTGCGGGTTCGATTCCCTCCGCCCCTGTTTCAAGATTCGACGATTCGACTTTCATAGAAAAAGCATGGCAACTGTACCTGGAGATTCAGCATCCAATCGCTCGTTCTTTAGCGAATTGTTTACTGGGCAAATTCACAAGAGAAGTCAGGGGCGAATCGTTCGCCAGCTGACCTGCTTGGCCCTTTGGTTAACCCTTTGGATGGGGGGGTGGCAGCTCTACGAAGTGATTGGGTCCGGATGGTTTAAAATCAATACCTGGTCGACTTTCCGGGCGGTTCAAATTCTGTTGCCGGCGAGTTTGGTATTGTTGGGAATGTGGTTAGCGTTTCGAGTTGTCAACTGGCCGAAATTCGCTGATTTTTTGATCAGTGTCGAGGCAGAAATGACAAAGGTTTCGTGGCCGGGGAAAACTGAGCTTTACAGGGCGTCGATGGTGTGTATATTCACGATGGCTTTTTTGGCAGTGATCTTGTTTGCATACGATTTAATCTGGCAAGCAATTTTTGACTTCATTGGGGTCAGTTAAGTTTCGGTTTCCAGCTTTTTCGCTGGGAACGATTGTTTTTACAGGCTGGGCAGAAGGTGACAAACCAACTGTCCTACAAGCCAGGAGAACGGCAGGCAGTTGTTTGTAAGCGGTGCGAAAGCGCACGCTTATTACGGCTGGTTTGGTTGTTCGTCAGCACTGGCGCAAGGTTTACGAGTGAACATTTCCGCACAATCGACAATTGAATCTCCCGACGCAGGTGAAATGCGTTGGTACATCCTCAAGGTTCAGTTCAATCGCGAAGATACGATTCGCGAGGCATTGGAAAAGCGTATTCGGCTTTCCGAGCACAAGAATATGTTCGGCGAGATTCTGGTCCCGACCGAAGATGTTGTGGAATTTACACGTGCCGGTAAGCGCCGTGTCATGAAACGCAAGCTCTATCCAGGTTATTTGGTGGTCCACATGATCATCAATGATGACACTTGGTTCTTGGTCCGAGAGACCACTGGGGTTGGTGATTTCACTGGGTCTGGTGGCAAGCCTACAGCGATGACCGACTCTGATGTAGAGCGGATTCTGAAGATGGCTTATCCAGACGCTGACGACGAACAAGTGCCGAAGACGACCATCCCGTTCCGGTCAGGCGAACGCATTCGGGTGAAGGAAGGGAACTTCCAGAGCCTCGAGGGCGATGTCGACAGAATCGATGAGGCCAACGGGCGAGTGACGGTCATTATTAGCATTTTTGGTCGCAGCACACCTGTTGAGCTTGACCACTGGCAAATCGAATCTCTCTAAGATTGCCAATCAAGCACGAGACCAGGGCGATAGCACCGTTGTTTCTAGCTGATGGCATTTCTTGAGAACTTATAAAACATTAGGGTTTCAATAGAGTATTGGGGCCCAACCTTTAATATCGGTGACAAGAGCGGACAAAAGGTTCACTAGCAATGGCCAAGCAAGTCGTAGGACAAGCGAAGTTCCAAGTACCTGGAGGTAAGGCGACGCCTGCACCCCCAGTAGGTACTTCGTTGGGTAAGTTCGGTATCAACCTGGGACAATTCGTTTCCCAGTTTAACGAACGCACAAAAGAGTTTAATGGTACCCCGATTCCGGTCGTGGTAACGGTCTACTCAGATCGAAGTTTTGAGTTCATGACCAAAAGCCCACCGGCTTCGGCATTGCTCAAGATTGCTGCTGGAGTAGCAAGCGGCTCGGGTGAGCCACACAAAACAAAGGTAGGTAAGGTGACGGCCGCTCAAGTTGAAGACATCTGCAAGAAAAAGATGGCTGACTTGAACGCTCGCGATCTTGAACATGCTCGTCGCATGATCGAGGGGACCGCTCGCAGTATGGGTATCGAAGTCGTAGGTTAAACGAGGGGAGCAAGCGTAACGATGGTCAAGCCAACGAAAGCTATGAAAGCGATGCTCGCCAAGGCACCGGGCAAAGTCCCGATGCCCTTGCAGCAAGCTGTCGAGCTACTTAAGAAGTTCTCTGGTCGAAAGTTCGATCAGACCATTGAAATTCATATGAATCTGGGGATCGACCCTTCCCAAGCGGATCAATTGATTCGCGGATCGGTTGTTCTGCCGCATGGAATTGGAAAGATCCAACGCGTGGTCGTATTCGCCAAGGGCGATCTTGCCAAGATGGCAACGGATGCGGGCGCTGACGTTGTTGGTGCTGAGGATTTGGCGAAGCGGATCAAAGATGGTTTTCTCGACTTCGATGTTTGTATCGCGACACCCGACATGATGGGGATGGTTGGTCCGCTCGGTAAAGTGCTCGGCCCACGCGGTCTGATGCCTTCGCCTCGCTCCGGAACAGTCACGACCGATGTGGCGCGTGTTGTGAAAGAATACAAGGCTGGAAAGGTTGAGTTCAGAAATGACAAGGGTGCTAACATCCATGCAGTTGTTGGCAAAATGAGTTTCGAAGCGTCAAAGCTTGTCGAAAACACCACGTCGTTTATCGCATTCGTTCAATCCATCAAGCCGAACGCGGTTCGTGGAAATTACATCAAGTCGATCGCGATTTGTGCGACCATGTCCCCTAGCATTCGCGTTTCCGCGTAAAGAGAGGTTCCCATGAGCAAGCTAGTCAAAAAGCTCGTTTCACGCGACATTGCGAATCGATTAGATGGGGTCAATGACGCCATTGTCGCGAACATTGTTGGAATGACAGGCGAGCAAAATTACAACATTCGAAAGACATTCCGCGAGAGCGGCGTGACAGTCATGGTCGTCAAGCGAACCATGGCCGAACGAGCTACGGAAGGAACGTCGCTTCGACCTGCTTTCACCAATCAAGCTGGAAGTATGGCTGTGATCTGGGGCTGCGAAGATTTCGTGTCCCTGGTTCGCATGGTGACCAAGATGGCGGACTCCGGAAAGTTTGTCAAACTGGAAATCAAAGGCGGTGTGATGGATGGTGAGGCTCTGACTGCTGACCAAGTTAAAAAGGTTAGCAAGTGGCCAAGTCGTCAAGAACAGATCTCTATGTTGGTTGGTCAGATTCTCTCGCCCGGTGCAACGCTTTCAGGCCAATTGGTCGGTCCAGCACGCAAGATCGCCGGTCAGGTTAAGAAGATGATCGAGAATCTAGAAGAAAACTCAGATGAAGTGGCCGAGCCAGTCTCGGTTACGGAAGAAGCGACCGAGACACCCTCGGTAGCTGAATAAGCGTACGTGTCGAACAGCCGGTTCAAAAACTTTCTCGCCGGTCGTTTTTTGTTTTTTTGTTTCCAAGCATGAGGATGATAGATTATGTCCGAGTCAGCAACCGCTTTCGCGGAAGAGATCAAGACCCTAGGCGAGAAGATCGTCGGTTTGACTCTCAAGCAAGCCAAAGAATTGAGTGATTATCTTAAGGAAGTCCACGGCATCGAAGCTGCCTCGGGCGGCGCCGTCATGATGGCAGCACCTTCGGATGCTGCTGCTGCAGCACCTGTCGCTCAAACCGAATTCGACGTCATCATGTCGTCGTTCGGCGAGAAGAAGTTAGACGTCGTCAAGGTTGTCAAGAACCTTACCGGCCTCTCGCTGATGGATGCCAAAAAGTTGGTTGAAGCCGTTCCGGCCAAGATCAAAGAAGGCGTCTCGAAAGAGGACGCTGAAAAGGTCAAGAAGGAACTTACCGAAGCCGGCGCAACGGTCGAACTTAAGTAATTGCACATTTAATTGCACATTATCGACCAGACTCGACTTGTCGAGTCGCGATGAAATCAAAAGAGGGTACGTTTTTGCAGCGTACCCTTTTTTTATTGTTGCGTTACGCCGGTGGTAGTTGACCTTCGCTGTAACGCGAGGGGTGACGATTCTCCGGGATTAATTCAGTGGAATTCGATTCATGCCGCTAGCTTTACGCAATCTGTTTCCTAACCTTGGAAGATGTTATCATTAGCACGAGTGTTAACTCAACTCCGATGCGGAATCGATTCGAAAACTGGTTGTGAGTCACGAGGCACTGCGTTCGGTGCCTGTTCGAAGGCAGACGGCGACTTTAACTCGTTTGTCCCATGTGGAGACAACAACATTGAGGCAAAGAACATGAAACGCAACTTGCAAACTACGTCCCGTCCCTCAAGTCTAATCCTCCTCGGAATAGTCATTTTCCGTTTTGCACAAGGACAGTTCGCTTCGGCTCAGGAGTTGGATTTTTCTCACGATGTCGTTCCCATCTTGAAGAAACACTGTGTTGCTTGTCATGCTGGTGATAGCAAGAAAGGCGGGTTGTCGTTTAATACGCGCGAGGATCTGCTCGCGGGTGGTGAAAGCGGGGTGGCGATCGAACTTGGGCAAAGCTCCAAGAGTTTGCTACTAGAACGAATCGAGTCCGATGATCCAGATGTACGCATGCCACCCGAAGGGGATCGAGTACCCACGGAGCAGGTAAAGCTTTTGAAGAAATGGATCGACGCAAACTTGCCTTGGGAGAGCGGTTTTGCGTTCAAGAAGCCAAATTATGAACCGCCATTAAAGCCACGGCGTCCTAATCTACCCCAACCCGTCGACGGTCGTACGAATCCAATTGATCGCATTCTCGATGCGCACCTGGAGTCGAACGGAAACGCCAGGCCATTGCCGATCACCGATGCAACGTTTCTGCGACGAGTGCATCTTGATTTGATCGGTCTGTTGCCAACGCCGCAGGAACTTGCCGAGTTTCTGGCCGATCCGAGGACTGACAAACGCGAGAAAGTGATTGCGGAACTGCTCAACAACGATGTTTCTTACGCAGAACACTGGCTTACGTTTTGGAATGATCTCTTGCGCAATGATTATGGAGGCACAGGTTTCATCACTGGAGGCCGGACGCAAATCAGTCGATGGCTCTACAAGTCCCTTATCGACAATAAACCCTATGATGAGTTTGCACGCGAATTGCTGGCTCCGACTCCCGAGTCTGCGGGTTTTAGCAATGGCATCAAGTGGCGAGGTACGGTCAGTGCGGGGCAGACTGTTGAAATTCAGTTCGCCCAGTCGGTTGGTCAATCGTTTCTTGGCATCAACTTGAAGTGCGCATCATGCCATGATAGTTTTGTTGATCGCTGGAAACTGGACGACGCCTATGGATTAGCGGCCATCTATTCGTCGATACCCTTGGACATTCATCGATGCGATAAATCCGTCAACCGAATTGCCTCACCCGCTTGGCTATTTCCTGAACTTGGCCAAGTCGACGGAAGTGCATCGCAGCCTGAACGCCTTAAGCAACTCGCGTCCTTGATGACACATGCAGACAATGGACGATTCACTCGTACGATTGTGAATCGATTTTGGCATCGCTTGATGGGGCACGGAATTGTTCATCCGGTCGACGCGATGCAGAGTGAGCCTTGGAATACGGACCTACTCGATTTTTTGGCTGTCGACTTTGCAGACCATAAATACGATCTCAAGCATACGCTAGCGCTCATCTGCAATTCGGCCGCGTATCAATCCGTCGCCGAAGTGGTGGAACCGGCTGCAGCCATCAAACCTTTCGAGTATCGAGGTCCGCGAGTTAAACGATTGACGGCCGAGCAATTTATGGATGCAATCTGGCAACTCACGGGTGCCGCACCCCAAAAAATCGACGCTCAGTTGGTACGCGGCAAAGTACAAGCTGCTGAAGGTGAGAGTATCAAACTGAATGGTAAGTGGGTTTGGTCCTATCTCGAATCCGTTGGTGTGCCGAAAGCCAATGAAGCCATAGTGTTGCGAAAAAGCTTTCCACTCGACCGACTACCCGTCCGGAGTGGCGCAGTGATCAGTTGCGACAATTCCTGCACGTTGTACATCAACGGCGCGAAGGTGCACACAAGCGACAACTGGGAGAGCGTCGAAGGTATGAATGTGGAATCGCGTTTGAAGCTGGGAGAGAATGAAATTTTAATTGTTGCAAAAAATGGTGGAACGGAGCCAAACCCGGCAGGCACCTTTTTCGAATGTAGGCTCTTTTTCGAAGATGGAGCAATCAAGACGATTGCAACGGACAACGAATGGCAATGGAGCGCGACGATGCCAAACAAAAATGGCAAGTTCAAGGCTGAGCCCGACGATTGGAAGCCGGCCGTTGTCCTTGAAAATCAAGCTGTCTGGAACCGCATCGACAACGACTTGAAAAATGCATT
>JAIPFP010000011.1 GCA_021736575.1 Pirellula sp.
CCGTATCCACCGCCGCCACCGCCGCCACCGCCGCCGTACCCGCCGCCACCACCATATCCACCACCGCCGGCCGGACGCTCTTCCCGCGGCCGTGCTTCGTTGCAAGATATCCTGCGTCCCGCGACTTCTTGCTGATTCAAGGCTTCAACCGCAGCATTGGCTTCATCTCCGCTTGGCATTTCCACAAACGCGAATCCTCGTGAACGCCCCGTCTCGCGATCAACGATGATACTGACCTTACTCACTTCACCAAACCTTGCAAACGCCTGCCTAATTTCATCTTCCGTCGCTCGAAAGGAAAGATTTCCCACATAAATATTCGTCACTGACCAAACCCTCTTACTAAGAAATACGCCTTGCCACATCCATCTGGACAAGCAATGCGCAAATCAAAAACCAATGAGCCGACTTGTGAAGACAGCTCCCTGAAAAAAACCGCGGAGCGTCAACCATTCTTCTTCAACACAAGGACTCTAACAAAGGACCTGGCGAGCAAGCGAGGTTGGCAAACCTAGGAAACAACAGTCGGATTATCCGACGACCTAGATATGAAGTCAACGGAGAAATGATCTAAAACTTCGAAAGTGCCAGCGAGCAACACTGGCCCAAAAACGTGCGCATCCCAAGGCACCTATTTTCCACGGAAATTGGACAGCACCTTCCCAATCACGATAACAAACAACAGAAGTGGAACGATGCAGGTCAACATTCCGATCAGAATCGACCACGAAAAGGAATCTCCCGTTTCTACGACTTTGCTCCAATTAACCGGTTTGGAAACTCCAACAATTGCAGAATTGTTAGGCTTCGCTAGCAGATTGATCACCTCTTTGGCCGTCCCACTATCGATTGCTTCTAACAACGAGAAATCATCAGCACTATTGCCACTGGCCGAATCGTCTCGTTCTGCAAAAACCTCTTGTACGGCTTTCTGAAGTGCGGCTTGGTCGTCTGCGCGACGATAGCTATGTACTTGAGTCGCTAACGAGTGATCTTGTTTCATGTCGACACCGATTGCATCCACAATGATGCCTCGCGACAATACGTCCGGCAGGTAGGCTGCAAGCAATCTCGCATCGTTCGCTTCCCCATCCGTTACGATCAAAAGACGGTAGTTTCCAAAGATTTGCTTCTCGCGCATCTTGAGCAACGCATCCGCTCCTTCGCGAATCCGATCACCCAATGGTGTACCTCCGTCTGCCCTCAACGCTTTCACCGAGCGCGTTGATGTCTCGACAGACAATGGTTCCAACGGTATGACCCAGTGTTCTTTCGAAAGCGAACCATTGAGTAAAAGCACACCCAATTTCGTATCGCGTTTAAACTGCTTGAGCACGGCCGCAATCGCGGACTTGGCAGCCTCCATACGCGTCCCGCCATTTCTCATTTGCTCATTCATGGACCCTGAGTCATCAAGTACGATGACCACAATGTCTTGAGCGATCGAACGGGGCGCTGCAAACGCCACGAGCAAAGCAGCGATTGCAAGGGGAATGACATGCTTCATTTCATGGCCTTTCATTTCTTGTCCTTCCTCGCTCGATTACGGCGAGCAGCAGATTGAAAATCTACCAAAAGTAGATTGGGACCAATGTCCCGATCCGTTGTTTGGACGGGACAATGGTCCCATCCTACACCCAGTTTCATCCGGTATCTTTCGCTCTGTCGCTAGCTTAAAAGTTGAAATCGCTCGGTGTGAGTGATTCCGGGTTCACTTTCACGATCCGAAATTCTACCCGCATATTCTCTTTGGCTTCTTCCAAATTGCGGGGCTTCGGAATGATCGGCTCGGTAATTCCAACGCCGATAGGTACGATTTGAGAAAGGTCAATATTCATTTGCGATTGCTTTGCATAGCGTTGAAGCTCCAAATAAACCGCGTCAGCCCGAGACTTGGAAAGATTGAGGGCCGCTTGCATGGTTATCAATGGGTCCGGGTCGCCACCACCAAACGCTCCGCCCTTCACTAGCTCAAGCACTTCCTTGGTACGACTCAGATCGAGCGGTTTACCGTTCAAAAAATAGCGATAGTTCCCCGTAGTGCCGGTTTGTTGAATGACTTTCTTCGCGAGTCCACTCTTGACGAGATCCAACAACGTTTTCGTAGGATCGGAGTGTCCTCGAATAATCACCCTAGCGTTGCCAAACTTACTGGCTTCACGAAGGGCTCTCGCAAAATCCGCTCCATAACGATCGGATGAAAAGTCCTTTTCATTTTGCTCAAAGTTGATTGTGAAGCTAACAATGGTGCTGGCATCCAAGTTGTCCCCCAAGAACAGGTCTGTCGATTCCGGATTGTTCTCCCCCTGGAAATTCTTGATGTCTTTGGGCTCCGCGTATTCGAGCCCCGAAATCTCCGCGATCTTCTGATAGTCCGACTTCACGAAATTATTTGGGTCGTAGCCAGTCCGGTTTTTTGCATAACCCCAACTCGTTGCTAGATTGACGGACTCTTCCATCTTGTTCTTGAAACCGCTCTGATTCTTGGGGTCGAGGAAAAACGCAAGCTGGCCAGTCAATCCAACGAACGAACAATCCTTCAACAGCCCGTGCGCATCCTCTTCCAAAGTCGGAAGCGTCTCCTTGCCGAAAATGCGTTGTGACAAGGAGAGTAGCTGCTCATATTCCTTGGATAGCTTTTTGGTTTCGTCAAAACTCTTTCGCATCGCAACAACTTGAGCAGTCGCCTTGAGTTGGCCCGCTACAAACTTCTTTACCCATTCTTTGTTGGCGTCGTACCAGTCACGTCGCACGGCATAAACGTCTGCGATCGACCGGCTCATCTGAGCCGTGCTATTCACAACGTGAGCTCCGGCCACTGTTCCCTCGGCACCGCTACCCTCAAGGTTCAGCCCAGTGCTCAGTCCCATCATGTCAGGCGTGATGACACAGCAAGCGTCAATCGAAGCGTCTTTTCGAAAGGCTTCCGCGGGTCCATCCGGGCCGGTAATGTCTTTCGTCCACACGATCTCAACATCGGATTTATTAAGCTTGGCTGCACTCAATGAATCGTAAAGAAGCCCGACGTGTGGGCCACCTTGCTGACAAGCAATCTTTTTCCCTTTCAAATCGTTGAGACTGCGAACCCCTTTTCTCGCGACGATATGATCTCCAGCGCTCCATGACAACTGCAAGATGACAACAGGCTTGGTCCTTGGGTCGGAACCAACCACTTCGCCTGCAAGGCCTATCATGTGCATCGTGCCTCGTAGAAACGGACTCTTGCCCTGCATGTAGTTTTTGACTTGTCCGACGAAGTCATCTCCTGGGACGAGTTGAATGTCCAGGCCAGACTGCTGGAAAATCGACGAAGGCTTGGTTTTCAGGTCTCCGTTAGCAAGAAACGTTGCTACATCACCGCCCCAAAGAATGTAGGGGACCTCAACGGCACCACCTTTCGCAACGCTTTGAACTTGAACGCTTCCCACCAAATCGGAGAAATATTCTTGGGCAAGCAAGCTCACGGGCAAGCAAAAAATAGAGATCCATGAGAAAAGTGAGACGATTGGCGTACTGTATTTTTTCATGTTCGAAGATCTTTTTTTCAGGAAAAATGAACTTGCCGTTTATCAACGCTCCAATTCTACCGGATGCCTTGCAGCTCAAGTAGGCGGATTTCGTCTTCCATCAGGGCGCGATCCTTGTCGGAAATGCTCGGATCGGGCAACAAAGATCGCCGAGTGCAGTTTACCAAGGCTTGCAATGTCTGATAGCGACGCGTTTGTTTGATCGCCGGCTGCATGAAATCACGGATAGTCGACTTCAATTCCTCTTGGTCTTTGGGCGGGATTGCTTTGAGCTGACTGCGCAAGGCCGCATATCCTGCCGACGAGAAGTCCTGTTCGAGACCTTCCATATCGAGCCAATCCACCAACACATCATCCCCTAAATTTGTCGGTTTGAGCATCCAGCGAATGAATTCCTTGCGATCTTCGCCGACCGGATCCAAAATCGGAATAATCAAATCTCCAACCCGACCCGGCCGACGAATATCCGGTGAGAGCAAGTGAATTCGGGCCGTCATCAATAGCCAAATCACTTTTCCTCGAAGCCTTGGGTCGCTCATCATACCTTGGATTTTACCCGTCAAACGACGCTCCGTTTCGTGCGCACCCTCGCCTACACTACCGAGCTGAGTGTCCGCTTCATCCACGAAAATCACAACTTGCTCCAATGCTTCTAACACGCGTTTGAGACGTTCAAAAATGACGTCTGTCTGGCCAAACCATTGACTGCGAATGTTTTTCAGCACCAAAACGGGCATATCCAACTCGGCCGCCACCGCTTCGAAAATAAAGGTCTTGCCCCCACCGATCGGACCCGCAATAGCCGCTCCTGGCAGCGCGCGGTCGTCCGGCAATTTCATCCGAGGAATCAAATAGGTATGCAAAAATTCCTTTAACTTCGAAAAACCAATCACATCCTTAAGCGACTGCGATGGTTTCTTAAACTCGATCACGTCCTCGCCAAGCTGCGATTGAATGAACTGCTCGACCTGCAACGTGATGTCTTGGCGGTTGATCGGCTTCTGAGAATAGTCGGCAGCCAAAAGCAATTGCCGCATCGCATGGAGACTTAACCCAGCAGTCGCTTCGGCAACCGTATCGGCGGACTGAGGCACACTCCGATTTCCAGAGCTGACACTATGCCATTGTATGAAGTGCTTGCGCGACGCCAAATCCGGTGCCGAAACATCCACCGACAATACCTGCGGAAGCCGCGCAATGCGAGGATGAATCAGACTTCGAGACTCTGCAAATAACAAAACCGTGTCCTTTCCACCAAAAAAACTAGGGTCGCCAAACCAGTCGGTAACAATCGCAATACGACGCACTTGAGCATCGTTCATCCTGGCTACGTCGCCATCGCCCGAGGGCAATAGCATGTCCGCTCCCTCGATCATGATGAGTAAATTCTCTTTGAGGCAAGTTCGCGAACAAATCGTCAACTGCCTCAAGAACTCCAAGGCTTGAGTTGCATTGCCGATGGCATCCCGGAGATACTGATCGAATTCTCGTCGCCGTAATTCGAACTTGCTCCCATCGTTGAGCACCTCTCGCATTGGAATCGCATCGGTCGCAATGCCATTCTTCCAAGCCGCCCAAGCTTCGCGCAGTTTCGTTTTATCCTCGTCCGAAACACGCACAGGCCCGTTTAGTTCATAGATGACCTGTATTAGCCCAGGGATTTGGGTTTTCGCTTGGATAAATGGCATTAGCGGGACGTACTGCTTGCCGTCGAAATACAGATCGTAAATATTTCCAGAAATCACAATCGATCGAGCTTGACCGGAATTGATAATCCGAGCCAAATTCCCAAAGAACGGATAAGAAGTCGAGGGAAGATCACCCGTAGGTACCTGGATGGCAACTGTGCTCATGGGATTCAATATCGAAAAACAAAATGTGCTTGAGACGAGTCAATAAACCGCCAATTATAGACGATCGGCTATGATTGTGCGTCACGTCCTTCTAATTCTTTGTTGAGCCAACCAATGTACTTGTTCGTCCAAATTCACCCAGTACCCGGTCAACGACTTCCGCAATCTTTTGAAGGACTTGTGGCTACGTTGAGCAATTTGCCCGGTATGGTCTTCGAACTGGACGGATCGTTTGTTTGGGTGGACCACCAAAGTCATCCTCCTCGTCAAATGGACGCCATGGTCTACGATCGCGACGGTCGTTTGGAGTATGTGGACGTAAAAGGCGATTGCAACCTAGAACAATGGCGAGCCCTCTGCCATGCCATTTGCAGCCTAAAAATCTCAGAAGACACTAAGATGGTCAACGACCAGTCCATCGACGCCATCATCCGAGTTCATTGGACTCAAACCGGCGATTGGACGACAGTTGGCGAGATCTCAACTAGGCTGGCAATCGTTTCAAACTGATTCGCGTTGCTGAGAATTTGTTGAGGATCGATCAAGGCATGAGCGGCACTCAGCAAAGAGGGATGGTATACTTAATGCGACTGTTCTGAGACCGTAACGAATGCGGCTGAATCCGCGTCCCCCTTGTTTGGCAGAGGTTTTGTTCGATGGCTTCACAGATCATCAGCGCGAAGCAACAGGCGCATAAGCAGGAGAATTTTGAAGTCCACCCACCGCTTGAAGCTGGCGATCATATTACTCAGAAGGAATTCCATGCACGCTACCAGATAATGCCCCATAACATGAAGGCAGAATTGATCGGAGGAGTTGTCTACATGCAGTCTTCGCTGAAACGCTCTCATGGTCGCTCGCATAGCCTGTTGATGCATTGGTTGGGTTGTTACGCGGTCGAGACGCCAGGTGTTGAGGCGTACGATAACACAACGGCGATTTTGGGCGAAGACAGCGAACTTCAACCGGATGCGTGCTTGATCGTCTCGCCCGAAAAAGGGGGGCAAATGAGATTTACGCCAGATGACTACCTGCAGGGTGCACCAGAGTTCGTTGGTGAAATTGCTTCTAGTTCGGAATCTTTCGACTTGCATAGCAAGAAACGCGATTACGAACGTGCGGGCGTAAAAGAATATTTGGTGGTCGCTTTACGCCAGCAAAAACTTGTTTGGTTCGTAAATCGAAAAGGTACCTTTGAAGAGCTGTCTCGTGAGTCAGACGGCAGCTACCATTCGCAATGTTTCCCAGGTCTGTGGCTTGATCCCACGGCATTCGCCACCCTTGACGGGAAAGGCGTGATCCGTGTCTTGAACATGGGAATGGCGACCGAGGAACACGCTATGTTTGTCCAGAAACTTCAAAGATGAATTCAATGGATGCCATGCTATACTGGGCGACCCTAGAGCCTCCGTTTTCTTCCCAGATGCCAAAACCGTATTTCAAAATGGCGAAAAAATCCACAACAACCGAAGGTAAAACGCAAGAATTACCGAGCGGATCCAAAGCCGAACATGCCTCGAAAGAAAAGAATTCCGCTGCCGATTCAGGCATCGCTACCTCGAGCGGCAACGGAAAATACACGGTCGTGGCGCGACGCTATCGGCCAAAAACTTTTGCCGAGCTGGTCGGGCAATCGACCGTCGCCCAAGCCTTGCTCAGCGCAATCAATAGCAATCGAGTGGGTCATGCTTACTTATTCACGGGTGCTCGCGGGGTCGGCAAAACCAGCACCGCTCGAATTTTTGCCAAGGCCCTAAACGCATCCGCAGACACGAATGGCCAGTTCGATCCGAATTCCGATATGGCGCAAGCCATCGATGCCGGCGAAGACATGGACGTTCTGGAAATCGATGGTGCCAGCAATCGCGGTATCGATGAAATTCGACAATTGAGAGCCAACGCAGCCGTGCGTCCAAGCCGATCGCGTTACAAGATCTACATCATCGACGAAGTGCACATGTTGACGACCCAGGCTTTCAACGCACTGTTGAAAACGCTGGAGGAGCCGCCAGGGCACGTCAAGTTTATCTTCTGCACAACCGACCCGGAGAAGCTTCCCATCACGGTTCTGTCGAGATGTCAGCGATTCGATTTTCCACCCGTACATACCGAACAGATCTACGAACGGTTGAAGTTCATTTGCCAGAACGAAGGAACCAACGCAGACGAAGCGGCATTGAGATTGATCGCACGACGGGCTGCTGGGTCGATGCGAGACAGCCAATCACTTTTGGAACAACTGTTGAGTTTTGGCGGAGATCGAATTACCGCCGATGTTGTTCACGCCATGCTTGGTACCGCTGATGAAACGCGTCTAAGTACCTTTGCATCACGATTGATCGAGCGAGACGCAGCGGGCGCCTTGCGGGAGTTGGACAATGCTGCCAGTGAAGGGGTCGATGTTGGTCAATTGGCAGAGCAATTGTTGGGATTCCTGCGCGACATGATGACCGTTAGCGTGGGTGGCGGTGCTGATTTGATTCGAACGGCAAACACCAATAGCGCCGATCAACTCATCGAATGGGGCAAGAGCTGGGGTACGATGACGCTATTGTCCGCTTTGCAATTGCTCGATGAAACCATTGTCAAAATGCGTCACAGCGTGCAGAGCCGAGTATTGCTCGAAGTGGCACTGGTGCAAATCTGCAACTTGCAAGACTTGCAATCGCTCTCCGAGCTTGTAAAAGCATTTGCCGCAGGTCAACAAGCTCCCGTGCGACGTGTCGCGGCTCCAACGGGTGCCAGAGTCGCCGTACCTGCCGAAGAAGCAAAAAAAAAAGATAACTTAGCAGTGCTTGTTCATGAGGAATCGGATAGGGACATCCAAAGTAACTCCGGTAAGGATACCGATATCGCCGACATGCCTGAATCCGCAACCGACGTCAATCCTAACGCCGTTGAGACGGTGGAAAATGCAGAACCCGTCGATGCGTTGGTGGAATCAATCGAAACGGTCACAGTCATTGCGGCCCCAATTCTAGAGGCAACGCCCCTGACGATGGCTGCCAAGGACTCCACCGCAGAAGAATCCCCAACCGAACGAGGCCAAGCCGTTGACGAGTCGAATACCGAACCGGAACTTTCAAATCAAGATGTTGCACCGGTCGATCCCTTGCTGCAATTCCGCGCGTGTGCGATCAAGTTGGGCGGCTTTGCAGAGCAATGCGCCGCAATGGCAGTCCGCATCGAGGCTATTTCCGACTCGCAATGGAGAGTTTGCTTGTCCCGCGATGGTGCAATGGTTCGAGATTACTTTGTTGCGGGCGAAAACGGCAAACGGCTCAAGCAAGCGGTAAAACAAATGGTTGGTCGCGATATCCATTTGTCTTTCGAATTGACGGACGAACTGAGTTCCGTCGCCCCTGCACAGGAAGCCGACGTTACCCAACCGAACTTGGAGGAGCGGGCCGTCGAGACTGTGTCGCGAACTGTTTCGCAAGCCCAGTTAATTCGCAATGCAATGAACAATCCTCTGATCAAGCAGTTCATGGATGTGTTTGAAGGTCAGATCCTGAGAGTCGACCCCGTTCGCAACCAAGTCCCGGCGCTGCATTTTCAGATAACGGAAACGCCGCTTGTCAAGGCATATGAGAACGATGCGTTGCCTTCGCGCTAGTGGCACAGATTGCTAGTTTTGTTGCACTGTGCAATCTAGTTACTAGGCTCTGCGGCAGAGCCTGGGAACGAGCAGTCTCCTGTGCGACACTAATTTCAATCATTGGCACTAGGCAAATGTCACCTACTCTTTTACCTTGCTGTCAGCAGTCCTTTCTTCGTCCGTATGCTCTTCGTCCTCATGTTCTTCGTCTTCCTCTTCTTCTTCGTCTTTATCCACCGAGAATACAAAGGCGGAACGGACAGGTGGGGGCATCGGAGAGTTTGCGCCTCGAACACTTCGCCAAACGATATCACCCAACAAAAGATCGTCGGCGGCATCTTCTCGGGATAAATCCATCTTTTCCGATTCGGCAGCACCCCAGGCCAACGCTGTGTTGATGGTGTTCAAGTCGACGAGGTTTGGCTTTGCTTCGTACTTGGTTGTGTCTGCAGTCTTACCGAAACTTGCATACATGGGATTGGCCGCCGCGTCGAATTGGGTCATCGGTTCAAGCCCCAGAATCAGCTCCATGGAACGCAACATACTGGCTGTCGTATAGAGAGTTGAGTCGACAGTCCCTCGCCTTACATAGGGGCTAATCGCCAATGCAACCGTGCGATGAGCATCGACGTGGTCCGAACCATTTTGCGCGTCGTCTTCAACCACGAATATCGCAGACTTGGACCAATATCGACTATTGGAAATGGTCTCAACAATCTTTCCAAGCGCGAGGTCGTTGTCCGCAACCATTGCGGTTGGCGTACGTTTGCCGACACGCGTTCCGCTTGTGTGGTCGTTTCCAATTCGAAGAACAATAAATTGAGGCAGGTTATCGTTTCGATCGAACTCGGCAAGTTTCTCAGCGAATCGCTTCGCCCGATCCACATCTGGAAAATCCAAGTCGTAAGAGCGATAGAGCGGATCAAAGTGATCCTCCAAGGCCTTGACTCTGGCTTTTCCGGGAACTCCCGGTGTGCGAGCGTTTTGAATAAATTCCCCAAAGCTAAAGTAACTTACGCCTGCCTTTGCGCATTTGTCCCAAATGTAACCGCTCGAAGGAGCTGCGATTTCGTATCCCCCCTCCGACGTGTATCCAATCTTGCCTTTTCCACCGCGATAGCTTAATGGCCAAGCTCGCTCAACAAAGTCGGTTGCATAAGCGGCCATCGACCACTCATGACCATCCGCGCTCACTTCGCTTTCAACATAGAAATTATCCAAAAGCACAAAGTCGTTGACCAATGCGTGATGGTTCGGCGTTACCAACTCAGGAAAGATACAAAGATTGGCATCCCCATTTCCTTTCGCAATGTCACCGAAGACTTGATCGTAGGTTCGATTTTCTTTAATGATGTAAAAGCAATGTTTAATTGGACTGGGATCACCGACGCGACCTGGGATGGCGGAATCCATTGCCAGCGACTGCAGGTTGGGTTGTTCGTCCTGACGCAATGGCGAAACGGCATAGGCGTCCTTGGTGAATCGAACCATTTGAGCAGGCGATGGGGCCGGAATAATGCTGAGCGTCCCTTTGAACAGTCCGCCGATGTACTCGCGAACCGATGGAGGAGGTTCTCGCAATGGATTCGGACCTTTCGCATTATCGCGAGATGCGAGCCCCTTGCCGTTGGCAACCAAGATTTGTTGACCAGAATCTGCAAATCGAACACTGGTCGGGTACCAGCCAACAGGGATAAAGCCAAGCGACTTTGACTTTCCGCGTTCCTGAATATCAAACATGGCGATGTTGTTGTTGTCCGCATTGGCAACAACGAGAACCTTCTCATCCGGGGAAACAGCCAGACTATTGGGCGTACTTCCATTGGTGCGTGTTGCATATAAAGACGTGCGAATAACTTCTTTCTGTGCACCTGTTTCGGCATCGAGCATGACCACCGAATTATCGTCGGTGCATCCGACCATCAGCAGTTTACCTCCGTCCAAAAACAGCATCTCCGTCGGATGGCTGCGAACAGGCCATTGGGCCAACAACTTCTGAGACGCAATATCGACAACCGCGATGGAAGCTTGGCCCCACAAGCTAACCATTGCACGTTTTTGGTCAGGTGAAACGATTACGTCAATTGGAAAGCTACCTTTTGGAAGGTCCACCTTGGATACTGTGCCTCCTTCTCCAAGCTCGGCGATAACGAGCTGATCCGCTATCAACCCACAAGCCAAGAGTTTTTTGCCTTCACCTGTTTCGGTAATTCCAGCGACCACCAGCTTGTCTTTGGGATCGGCCAACTGGATTTTTTTGTTGAGGGTGAGATATCCTTCACGGTGATCGAAAACGTAAACGAGCTCATCTTCGGCGCCGCTCACATAAAGTCGACTGCCATCCTCGGAAAATCGAAGTCCCTGGAATGTCTGATCGATGACAACCGAGGAGCGAATCTTGCGATCCGCGAGGGAAATGATCCTGATCTCGTGTGTCCCCCAACCGGTGTGCTGTAGGGCTGCAAATTTTCCGTTTGGCGAGATTTCCATGCGGCTGGGAAAATCACCTAAGTCGATCTGCTCGCCGGCTGGTCTCAACGACCATCCATTGGGCAACAATGTCTCGCCGCTGTTCTGAAGTCCCGGCAATTGGATCCGACTCTTTTGAGCCAGTTTTTCTTGGGATTTTGCGGTGGAACAAAGCAGCCAAGGCATCGCAATGAGCGAGACGAAACCGGTCGCGATGGTAAAGAAACGGTAGGAAGTAGACATGTAGATTATGGTTGTTTTTCGCAAGTTTTAAACGATACGATCTGCGTTGCGGAAACGCAGCGGAACGGGACAGCCCATCGTTTTAACTAAGTTTTCCGTCAACGGGAGGCAGACGCAAGAAAATCATCGATTATTCACATCGCGTAGTGCGTCCCGGTTAGAATAGCAATCGTTCACCACCCTTCCTAACCTTTCTTCCTACCGAGGATGAGCATGCGACTCGTTAACAGTATCTTCATGATGGCAATGATGTTTGTTTCCACCACTTTTGCCGCAGACGGACTCAAAGTCGGTGACAATGCACCGGAATTTGAACTCAAAGGGAGCGACGGCAAAACATACGCAGCCAAGGATTTCGTGGGCAAACAAGCGGTGATTATCGCTTGGTTTCCACGTGCCTTTACGGGTGGATGCACGAAAGAATGCAATTCGATGCGGGAATCAGGAGCTCAATTGCGAGAGTACCAAGTCGCCTACTTTACGGCGAGCACGGACCCCGTCGAAAAGAACGCTGACTTCGCCAAAAGCCTCAACCTCGATTATCCAATCTTGTGCGATCCTGAAGGGAAGAATGCAAAGATGTTCGGAGTCTTAAAACCAGACGGCAAGGCCGCGAATCGGGTTACCATCATCATCGGAAAAGACGGAAAGATCTTAGCGATCGACGATATGGTGAAGACGGAAACCCACGGGAAAGACCTTTCGGAGCAATTAGCAAAGCTTGGCGTTGCAAAAAAAGCTGCTAAGTAGTTTTAGTGAACGTCAGCCGACGGTGTTCTTGTAGAAGGTGAGTGCCAGTTCGCGCTACACCTTTTGGAAACTGCGGTTCCATAACATCCCTATCTCCTTCCCTCCCGATTCGATTATGCGAATGCCGAACATTTTCAAAGCATTTCCAACGAAAGTCCTCGCTTCGATTGCATTGGCTCTCCCTTGTTTCGCTGGCGGGTTTTTGGGCCTCAGCGACATTGCTCAAGCCGAGGAAATTGAATTCAATCGCGACGTCAGGTCCATCCTCTCCGAGAATTGCTTTGCCTGCCATGGACCCGACCAGAATAAACGCGAAGGCGGGTTGCGTTTGGACTCCCGAGATGGGGCTGTCGCAAAATCGGATTCCGGAAAGGTTGCCATCGTTGCAGGCAATCCAGATCAAAGTGAATTGATTGCGAGGATCTTGTCTGATGATCCCGATGTTCACATGCCGCCCGCTCGATCGGAAAAGCATTTGACCACCGCTCAGAAAGAAACGCTGCGACAGTGGGTTGCTCAAGGAGCCAAGTACCAGAGTCACTGGGCATTCATTCCGCCTGTGCGGCCTTCGCTACCCAGTGTCGCCAACATGATAACGGAGCGCGCCAATCCGATCGATTTGTTTATTCGCGGACGGCTTGAACAGGAGGGTTGTTCGCCTGCAAAGGAGGCAGACAAAGTAACACTCATTCGCCGTGCAACGCTGGACTTGACAGGTCTCCCGCCCAACCCCGAGGAGATCGATGCGTTTTTAAAAGACGAGTCCATCGATGCCTACGAAAAGGTAATTGATCGTTTGCTGAATGCACCGCAATATGGCGAACGCATGGCGATAAATTGGCTGGACTACGCTCGCTACGCCGACAGCAATGGCTTCCAAAGCGATGGGAGTCGCGACATATGGGCTTGGCGAGATTGGGTCATCCAAGCCTACAACAAGAATCTACCATTCGATCAGTTCACCATCGAACAATTGGCTGGCGACCTGCTGCCGAATGCCACACCAGACCAAATTATCGCCACCGGATTCAATCGCAACCATCGTTTGAATGGCGAAGGCGGGCGAATCGAAGCCGAGTGGTTTGTCGAAACAGTGATCGACCGGGTCGAAACAACGGGGCTGACCTGGCTCGGACTTACTTTCAATTGTTGCCGCTGCCATGATCACAAGTTCGATCCGATTTCGCAAAAGGAGTTCTATTCGTTGTATGCGTTTTTTAATTCCAACGACGAAAGCGGAGTCCTCGCACCCTCCGGAAAGAATGGCGAAAACACCCCGCCACTGCTAACGCTCTCGACTGCCGAAACCGAAAGGGAAATTGCGAGACTCGAGTCGATCCGGTCCAACGCGGACACAAACCTCAAGAATGCTGAAAGTCGATTGCCCGCTTGGATTCAAGATTGGGAAAAGGCGATGGCAGTCAAACCGAGCGAAATCGAATCCGAGTGGCGTCCATTCGATAACGCGATCGCCAAGTCCGTTGGGGGAGCCCAATTAACCAAGCTAAGCGATGGTAGCTTTTTGGCAAGCGGGCCAAATCCGGCCAACGACTCGTACGTTGCCTCAGGCGCACTGCAAGGCTCGGAGCTCACCGCCATTCTCATCGAAGTCTTTCCCGATTCATCGCTTCCGAATGAGAGCTTAGGGCGAGGTTTCAATGGCAACTTTATTTTGACCGATGTATCCGCTCAGATCCAAGCACCAAGTCTATCGGAACCACTCAAGCTTCGATTCACCAAAGCCCAGGCGGACTATGAGCAACAGGGATGGACAGCCGCATCGATCGTGACCGCCCGTGCGAAACGAAAAGCAGATGCAAACATCGGATGGGCCATCGATGGCAACGACGTTACCAAGCGACTCCCCAGGAAACTCGTTTTGCAAACCAACAAAGCCGTGCCAATTCCAAACGATGCCCAGATTGAAATCACCATCAAGAATGGATCGACCCATCAAGACCACAACGTTGGCCGATTTCGTCTGTCGACAACCTCGATTGCCCCAGATCGTATCTCGCTAAAGAGTGCCAGCACGTCCGCCGACGTTCGGCTCATCTTGGATAAACCACCAGAGGCTCGTACGGACGAACAACGCAAGATCTTGGAGGAGCACTTCAAAAAGAATGTGCCGAGCCCCTATGCCGATGCGGTCAAGGAACTTGAGTCTGCCAAGAAGAAATTGCAAGACTATCGCGATGGTTTGCCGACCACCATGGTGATGAAAGAAGGCAAGCCGCGCGATGCGTTCGTTCTGGTCCGTGGCCAATACGATCAACCAAGCGACAAAGTAACGCGCGGTGTCCCCGCCGTCTTTCCGCCTATTCCAGAAACCGAATCAATGGATCGATTGGGGTTTGCAAAATGGATTGTGCAACGCAACAACCCCTTAACGGCTCGCGTTTGGGTCAATCGGGAATGGGAGCGATTCTTTGGTATTGGGCTGGTTAAGACCACCGAGAATTTTGGCGCACAAGCTGAGTATCCGAGCCATCCTGAACTGCTCGATTGGCTGGCTTGTGAATTCATGGAACCAACGAAAAATACATTGGACCCCAGCAAGCCTCCAACCGCCTGGGACATGAAATCCCTACAGAAACTCATACTCTTGAGCCAAACCTATCGACAATCGCCGCGAGTCGATCTTGAGCTTGCCAAGCGAGATCCGGAAAATCGATTGTTGACTCGCGCTTCGCGAATCCGCTTGACAGGCGAAGTTCTTCGCGATTCCGCCCTGGCTGTCAGCAAACTATTAGTGCCTAAGATCGGTGGACCGAGCGTTCGCCCGTATATGCCCGAAGGAGTTTGGGACGAGACGAGCAAGTATGGTAACCTTCGCAATTATATGCATGACAAAGGGGAAGGCCTGTATCGTCGAACGATGTACACGATTTGGAAACGGACAGCAGCACCACCCTCGCTGTTGCTCTTTGACGCGCCCAACCGAGAGGCTTGTATCGTCAAGCGATCGAGGACCAATACTCCACTCCAAGCACTGTCGCTCATGAACGAAGTTACGTTCGTCGAAGCGGCTCGCCACTTTGGTTCAAGGATGATTCTGGAAGGCGGGAGCTCCGATCGAGAACGCATTCAATTCGGATTTAGAACGGCCATCGGAAGAGCTCCGACCGATCGCGAATCGGAAGTACTATTGAAAGGTCTGGCGGAAGATCAAAATCGATTTAGGAGCAATCCAGATGCAACCAAGCTCTTGCTTAAGACAGGTGACTCGCCATCGCATCCAGAGCTTGATCCGGCCACGCACGCAGCCTATACGCTGGTCGCCAACATCCTGCTCAACCTGGACGAATTTGTCACTCGTGAATAGAAAACATAACCAATGAATTTTAACATGAACTCCATCCAAACTAACCAATTGCAGGATCGGCTCAATCGTAGACTTTTTATGCGCGGGGGAGCACAGGTTGTAGGAACAGCCGCTCTCGCATCTTTGATGTCGAACGATCTCAAAGCCGACATCCAAGGGGCGGGCTTAAAAGATCCTATCGGCTTGCCTGGCTTTCCAAACCATCCGCCCAAGGCCAAGCGAATCATCTATTTGTTTCAATCGGGCGCACCGTCGCAGATGGATCTCTTCGATCCAAAGCCTTTGATGAAGGATCGCAAAGGAGAAGATCTACCAGCCTCGATTCGCCAGGGCCAGCGATTGACCACCATGACTTCCGGGCAGAAGACTTTTCCGGTTGCACCGTCGATATTTGATTTTAAACAACATGGCAAATGCGGGATGTGGATGAGCGATTTAATGCCCCACATGTCGACCGTGACCGACAAATTGTGTATGGTTCGATCGATGGTAACCGAAGCGATCAATCACGATCCGGCCATTACCTTTTGTCAAACGGGGTCACAGCTAGCTGGGCGACCGAGCATCGGATCTTGGGTCAGCTATGGACTGGGGAGCGAGAATCTCGACTTGCCCGCATACGTCGTCTTGACATCCTTCGGCAGCGGTCGCAAAGACGATCAACCCCTTTACGATCGGTTGTGGAGCGCTGGCTTTCTCCCCTCAAAACATCAAGGTGTCAAATTTCGTAATCAAGGAGATGCGGTCCTATATCTCTCCAATCCACCTGGCGTTAGTTCCGACATCAGGCGCGCCACTTTGGATCGCCTGGCAGTTCTTAATGGCGAACACTTTCACGAGACACAAGATCCTGAAATCCAAATGAGAATTGCCCAATACGAATTGGCCTTTCGGATGCAATCCAGTGTTCCAGATCTACTTGATTTCGCGAGTGAGCCCCAGCATGTCCTCGATCTGTACGGCCCCGATGTCAAACGTCCCGGCAGCTACGCGGCGAACTGTTTGTTGGCGCGGCGATTGGCGGAACGCGACGTGCGATTCATCCAACTCTTTCACATGGGCTGGGACCACCATGGCGGACTCCCCGCAGCGATTCGTGGCCAATGCACGGACACAGATCAAGCGACTGCCGCGTTGATCAAGGATCTCGAACAACGCGGAATGCTCGACGACACGCTGATCGTCTGGGGTGGAGAATTTGGTCGGACCATCTATTCGCAGGGCGAAATCACGGCAACGAACTACGGCCGAGATCATCATCCTCGGTGTTTCACCATTTTGATGGCAGGTGCCGGAGTCAAACGCGGGCTTACCTTTGGCGAGACCGATGACTACTGTTACAACATCACGCGCGACCCAGTCCATGTGCACGACTTGAATGCAACCATCATGCATCTCTTGGGAGTCCATCACGAACGATTGACGTACAAATACCAGGGCCGTGATTTTCGATTAACGGACATCCATGGAGTCGTGCGTCACGAACTGCTCGAAGGTTAGTACAAAGCACATCCGCAGATGTTTTTCAACCCAATTAGCCGTTGGGCGATAGCCCCGGTTTTCCAATTGCTCGACATTCGTCGCGAACCGGGGCTGTCGCCCTTCGGCTATCCGTTTGTTTCACGCGAAGACTCATACCGATGTGCTTAGACGGAGGCAAGCACAGCCCAGACTCTGCCGCCGCAAGCATAATAGCTAGCACTCAATAAAAATTTTAAAACTCCCCTAGCCAAAGCGGCGCTCGGATTCGTTACACTGGTTGCCTAAGTTTTAGCCCAACATACATATTTCGCTTAGGAATGGAGTCGCAGCATGTTAATCTTAGGTCGCCGTGAAAATCAATCGATTGTCTTTCCGAATTGTGGAATCACCGTCCGCATTCTCGATGTGAATGGACGCGTTGCCAAAGTGGGAATCGAAGCCCCTCGAAGCGTGGAAATAATGCGAGGCGAACTCGCAGCGACCAGCGCGACATCCGGTCCTGTCGCAGTCCATCCAAGTAGCAATAGCCACACGTACGAACAAGCCTGTGCACCAGAGAGCGAGTCTGCATTGCTCCAATTCGAACAGCGACTGGCCGATATCAAATCAAGCCTGCACATTTTCCAGCAATTGCGGGCCGCTGGCGATGAGGCAAAAGCGGATACCATTCTGTCCAACCTGCTAAATGATTTGGCACACTTGGACAAAGATTGTCTCGATAGTCACGTCGAACAGCCAGAATCTCGCAAGCGGATTGCATCGGAATTGGTGTCGGAATCGCCAACCATGTATGACTACTCACCTGCAATTGGCCAGTCGCCCCTTTACATACTTATCGTTAACGCACCGAGCAACGTCCAGATTTTCACCCTTCCGGTTGGTAGTTTCCGAGGTTTTCAGGTCTGTACCGTGAACAGCCGATCTGCTGCCTACAAAGCACTCGATTCCAACGAGCCATTCGATTACATCGTCTGCAATGGAGACTCCACCGTGCTGGATGAACTCGAACTTGCGAGAAAAATTCGATCCAATGACAAGTATGACAGGACGAAAGTATTCGTTGCAAACGAATCGACTAGTACACTAGAGCAATTAACAAATGCAAAGGAATGCGGTATCGACGGTTGGCTCGCCCACCCCCTCGCTGCACAAGATCTTTGGAACCACATCGTCGAAAGCAACCAGCTTGAATCCTAGGGACCTCGAACAAATACGTATCTCCAAGGCTATTATCTTTGATTGCGATGGCACCTTGGTGGATTCGATGCCAGTTCACTTTCTTGCTTGGCACCAAACGATGAGTCGTTATGGAATCGAGTTTCCGGAAGATCGATTCTATGCGCTTGGTGGGATGCCCAGTCATCGCATCATCGAGTTGCTCTCGCGGGAGCAGCAGGTCGATGTGGATGCCAATGTGGTTGCCATGGAAAAGGAGCAAGCGTTTTTGGACCGAATCGCGATGCTCGTCCCGATCGAAAAGGTCGTTGAAGTAGCTCGTCAAAGCCGTGGGACAAAACCGATCGCGGTCGCAAGCGGTGGCTTTCGCGAAATCGTCTTACAGCAGTTAACGCAAGTCGCCATGGCCGATTGGTTCGATGCGGTCGTCACCGCCGAAGATACCACGAAACACAAACCGGAACCGGACGTGTTTTTAGAAGCCGCTCGGCGATTGGGCGTCGAGGCTCAGCATTGCCTTGTTTTCGAAGACGCCGATCTCGGTGTTGAAGCTGCCTTGCGAGCGGGCATGCCATGTATTGATGTTCGGACTTTCTTTAGCCCTCGCCGTTTTGCAATCGGTATTTAGAATCAATGATTCGTTGGCGTTGGATTTTTTTCGCGATCAGCATGCTTGTGCTTGTACTCGCCTGGCCTGCCTCACAACGACTCCACCTTGACCGATCGCTGGTTCGGATGTTTTCGCCGAACGATCCGATTCGACGAAACTTCGAAGTGTTGCAAGAGCAGTTCGGAGTTTCGGATCTTGTTGTCTTCGCCTACCGAGACCCTGACCTTTGGAAAACCGACGGGAGCGGCATTGAACGTCTCATGGCCATCCGCCAGAAAGTCGAAGCGATTCCTGGCGTCGCGATCGCCATGGATTTGTCCAAGATCGACCAGATGTTAGAGCAACTGGAAAAACCGCTATCTCTCTTTGGCTCGTTAGGCAAACCCTCGGGGCATCCACTGCTGGATCCAAAAAGTGAGTTGTCTAAAAAGTTCAAATCGATCTTCGAAGGGCAAACCCATAGCCGAGACAGCGACCTAGTAGCGATAGCCTGTTTGCTTGCTCCCTCCGATCAACCTGGGACGTCGAACTCCAAAACGCTAGCCGAACTTCGTGCTCTTGGCAATTCACTACCGCAAGCATTTGGCGTGTCGGTTGCATTGCAAGTTGGACAGCCAGTCATGGTGGAGGAGGGCTTCGAAGCGATCGAACTCGACGGAAAGCGACTCGGCATTTTTTCTGCCATCAGCTTATCGCTATTGATCTTGATCGGATTTCGCTCGGTGCGTTGGGCAATCATCACCATTGCGGTCGTTCAGTGGTCGTTGATCGTGACACGAGGCTTGCTCGTCTGGTTGGCCTGGGAATTAACGATGGTCTCGTCAATGCTTTCGTCGATCGTGACGGTGATCGGCGTGGCAACGACCATGCATTGGATGCTAGGTTATCGTTATACCATGGAATCGAATTTGACTCCTGAACAAGCGCTTCGCCAATCGATGAGAGATCTTTGGAGACCGATCGTGTGGGCTTGTATCACGGACGCGATCGGGTTTGCCTCATTGATGTTTGCCAAAGTCGGACCGGTGCAAGACTACGGATGCATGATGGCCATTGCATCGTTGGTGGTTATGGTCGGCATTTTCGTCCTAGTCCCAACAATGGCCTTGGTTCCATTAGCGCCGACGTTCATTGCGAAGCCGTTGGGGCTTTCATTCGAACTCTTTCCGATCCCGGGCGACGAACAATTGCGCCGTCTGCTCCGATCGCTTTTAGCTGTTTCGCTAAGATGGCCGGGATCGATTGTGTGTGCAGCGTTGATCTTGGCGGGGCTTGCGATTTGGGGATCGTTGCGACTGCAGGTCGAGACCGACTTCATCAAGAACTTTAAACCGGACACTCCGCTGGTGGTTGCCTACCAAGCGGTCGAAAAGGAGTTAGGTGGTGCGGGCGTTTGGGATGTTGTTTTGCCAGCCCCACAGGTCCTGACACAGCGGTACCTGGATGAAGTACTGGGGCTGGAGCAGCGACTCGTTGCGATCGAAATTCCTGGCGACCCGCCATTGCGACTGAGCAAGGTGACGAGTTTTGCGGATGCGGATGCGGCAGCAACGTCGTCACCGATTCTACGTGCCTTGCCGATCGAAGCGAGGTTGGCGGGTATGCGGCAGGTAATGGGCGAGTTTGTGGATACCCTCATCACCAAGCAAAAAGGGGATGAGCGAAATTTGCGAATCATGCTTCGGTCACGCGAGCAATCGGAATCCGTTCAGAAGGAGCGACTCATTGCGGAAGTGAGACACGCAGTCGAGGAAACGATGCGAACGGAATCTTGGCGATCGGCTTTGAAGCGGGGTGCGACAGCCACGGTATCCGGATACTACGTTCTGTTATCGGAATTGGTTAGCAGTGTGGTAGCGGATCAATGGCGTTGCTTTGCGGTCGCAACATTGGGGATATGGATCGCCATGGCAATCGCCTTGAGAAGTCCATGGTTTGCGATGTTGTCGATTTTGCCAAATGCTCTACCCAGTTTTTGCATTCTGGGGTGGATGGGATGGATGGGAATGCGGGTAAATTTGGGGGCTGCAATGATTGCTGCGGTTTCGATGGGACTAAGTGTCGATTCGTCGTTGCACTATTTAATAAGGTTTCAGCGTGAGCGAGCACGTGGGAAGACATTTTTTGATGCGTTGGAGTCCGCACAGTCTGAGATAGGGATGGCGATGTTGCTATCGACTTTAGCGTTGGTCGTAGGTTTTGGGGCGTTGGCGACAAGTGATTTCTTGCCAACGGTGGTATTTGGAACGACAGCGGCGATTAGCATGCTTGGGGGTTTGCTGGGAAATCTGTTTATTCTGCCGTCCTTGTTGGCCGTTGGAGTTGCAGGTCGCACTGAATCGCGAATGTGATTTGGACGGCAAATCGAAAACCTTAGCGCAAAGTTCATTTGGGGGTGGACGAGAACGCGAAGCTGAGTACTATTTACCTCGCGGGATGGAGCAGCCCGGTAGCTCGCGAGGCTCATAACCTCGAGGTCGTCGGTTCAAATCCGGCTCCCGCAACTTCTCTGTTTGGTTAGGAAACTGACCGCAGTAGGTTATTCGATTAAGCCGGTGTCTTGCAGCAACGCAAAACACCGGCTTTTTTCATATTTTCCTGCAATCTTCCACGTCTCGACCACTCTCCAGAGACTCGATTTCCGGTCGCAACTCTCCCCAAATCAGCCCCTCTCTGGGGGCCGATCAGAGACAACGACTCTCAGAGTCTCTGGGTTATGAAAACAGCTGGGTTAACGACTCTGGGTTATGAAATGTCTGCCTGACAGCACTTTCTTTTCCGCCCATTGATTTGCCTCACTAGGTGGACCAAAGTTGCGAAGTTTGGCTCTGGGTTATGGATCGCCCCTCGCGAAACCCATCGCCCAGCGTACAAACGGTGCTCTGGTCGGAAACCTTCAAGCCATGAGGTGCACTAAAGGCTAAACTTATGGTGCTTTGTCGCCGGCAAATCTGTGCGTAGATGTGCACAATTGGATCGCCATTTCGATCTGGACAACTCAGTCGCTGGTGCGTCGCATCTTCGGTCGACGACGATGAAGCAGGCGAGGAGAATCGAAATACGTGAAAAACAGCCAATCGCGAAACCATAAACTTCCGACGATCGACGTCCAAGCCTTTTACGCAGGTAACCATCGGGACCGAGCGGTTCCGTACTCTGCACATCTGTCT
The DNA here is from genome assembly GCA_021736575.1 of Pirellula sp. Classification (GTDB taxonomy): domain Bacteria; phylum Planctomycetota; class Planctomycetia; order Pirellulales; family Pirellulaceae; genus JBKCUI01. Next base: position 22,204 of record JAIPFP010000011.1, read on the forward strand.
AGGCTAACAACGAAACAGACGCTGCGATTCGAATCCAGCGGCGAGAAGCACAATTTCAATTTCCAAATAGCGCAGGCGATTCCTACTGAATGGCAGTCAGGAATGCATCGCGGCATTGATGTTGTTGCTCCGGGGCATGTCAGTCTAAACGCCGCACAAGAAAGCTTCCGTTGTTCTGTTGCACCAGTCACGGATGCTGTTTCATTGCACGTACAAATCAGCACGGATTGGATAAGGGAAATTCGTGAACGGGAATCGAAGCGAGTGGGGAATGCGTCAGGAGAGTTGAAGCCCATGATTGCGGCCTGGCACAGAAGATTGGCAGAGCTGTCTACCAGATTGTCTATAGCTTTATCACGCACAGCTTGCTCGAATGCACTTCAATCAGAAGAGCTCTTGATGGAAATCGCGGTTGAGCTGATTTGCCATTCAGAGCCACGCTCTATTGAGGTGATGCCAAACGGAAAACTCTCTACGTCGTCGTTAAGTCGGGTTCTTGAATATCTCCAAGATCAGCTCCATCTACAACACTCGCTGGAGAAATTAGCAGCGGTCGCGGGTTACAGCCCGTTTCATTTCGCGAGACTTTTCAAAACGACGGTAGGCGTTTCACCACACCAATACTTAACGCAACAAAGAATTCAGCAATCGCAGTTCCTGTTAAGTGATATTTCCTTGCCGATCACGACCATAGCGACAGGTCTCGGTTTTGACAGTTCGAGTCACTTCGCTGCTACCTTTCGCCAAGTCACGGGCATGTCTCCTACTTCGTTTCGTGCAGCGTTTTCTTAGAGATGGCCATCCGTTGCTCCATCGAGCTCCAAGCTGAGATAGCAAGATTTTGATAGTCGCTCTTTTACATAGTCTGTAAAATGACGGGCTATTTTCCAATCTGATCAAGGGTGATATCGAAATGGCAATCGACAAGTACTTTTCTCTCCACGGTCAAAGCGCGGTCGTCACGGGTGGAGGCAATGGAATTGGCAAGGCAATTTGCCTGATGTTTGCCGAGTTCGGTGCACACATCGCATGTACGGATCTCAGCATGGAAGACGCCGAACTCGTGGCTCAAGAATGTCGAAAATTTGGAGTTCGAGCGATTGCTGCCAAATGCGATGTGACTAGCGAAGAGGATCGTGAAAGAGTTGTCGAGCTTGCCTTATCACAGTTGGGCAAGATCTCGATCCTCGTCAACAACGCAGGCGGGGGCGGCCCAAAGCCCTTTGATATGCCAATGGGCGACTTTGAATGGGCTTTTCAACTCAATCTATTCTCTGTTTTTCGGCTGTGCCAACTTTGCGTCCCAGCCATGCGCGATAGTGGCGGTGGAGCAATCATCAATATCAGTTCCATGGCAGGGCAGAACAAAAACCAACGCATGTGCTCCTATGCATCTTCGAAAGCGGCGGTTGACCATCTCACGCGCAACATGGCATTCGATTTAGGTCAACACAACATTCGAGTCAACGCGATTGCCCCAGGTGCCATCCGTACGACGGCGCTTGAGAAAGTCTTAACACCCGACGTGGAGAAAGCGATGCTCAAGCATACGCCGCTTGGAAGGCTTGGAGAAGGAACCGATATCGCTGCTGCGGCGGTCTATCTCGCATCGCCCGCTTCTGCCTGGGTTAGCGGCCAAGTCCTCACGGTAAGTGGCGGCGGCGTTCAAGAGCTCGACTAGGCTTTGAATTCAGACTTCTACTAAATCACTACCAACAAGGAACCCTCTATGTCATTCAATCCGTTTGCTGACTTCTCAATGGAAGGCCACGTTGCCTTGATCACCGGTGGCGCTCAGAACATTGGAGAAGCGATCGCGAGGACGTTCGCGGGCGCTGGAGCCAATGTGCTGATCGCGGACCTCAACGGTGACAAAGCTATTGAAACTGCTCGTAACATACAGCAGCAAACTGGTTCGAAGATCTTTGGCATGAAGTGCGATGTTACCAAGGCCGAGGATATTAAGGCATGCGTCGATAAGGCGGTTGAACATTTCGGTGGGTTATCAACCTTGGTAAACAACGTTGGTTGGGGACAGGCCAATCCTGATCCCATTGCAGTGAGCGATGATGATATGATCGCGTCCTATCGACTGAATACACTTAGCGCACTGCGAATGGTTGAAGCAGCCGCACCTTACTTGCGTCAAGCAAAAAATGCGTCGATCACCAACTCTGGATCGATGGTTGGGTTGCTGCCTGCCTTCGATTTCTTAGCATACAGTTCGGCCAAAGCTGCCTTGAATCACATGATGCTTGGACTTGCCCACTCATTCGCTAAGTCGGTTCGGATCAACACCGTCGTCATCGGCACGGTTCTAACCGAAGGTTATGCAGCAGCAGGCCTGGACGCCAAGACGCAAGAGAGGCTTACGAATCCGGATAACTTAACGGGCCGCAGTGGTACACCGCAGGATGTAGCAAACACTTTCCTTTGGTTGGCCTCTCCGGCTGGCTCTTGGGTAAGTGGTCAGACGATCCAGGTCGCAGGAGGCCCGAAGAGGGTTCGCTTGATCCCTGAAGACTAATCTACAAACTGCTGGGGTCGATACCATAGTATCGCTGAATCGATGATGGCTAAAACGCCATAATCACTTTGTTTTGCAGCACCCATGCTTCGTTGTCTCCATTGATCGGGTTCTTAAATCCCGATTGAAGATGAGCCACTTCGAAGCCAACCTGCAAAAAACGATTGTGAACATACATTGCATTACTATAGAGATTTTGCTGATAAGTTCGCCCGGATAGCGGTACGTCATCATCGATCGGGTTGTCGTGCATGAAACCGACATGGTATACCCACTTGGCGCTTGGTTTGTACTCTAGCTCAATAAAGCCGCCCGACGCACGTATACCTTCACCAGACTCCAAATTGAACGTTTGCTTGTTGCCGGCGGCATAGCTTCCGAGTGCGTTACCGTAGAATCCCTCCGCCGAGATTGCGAACTTATCTGTTACCTGCCAACGCACATCGCCACCATACATCCAAACCAACGTTGTGAACCGTTGGGCAGGTGACGCAAAATCGCTGCGCGTTAACCGCAACTCTCCAATGGCTCCAGAGAAGCCAAACTCGAATGGTCGAAAACGTGCACCTTCGGTTTTTTCACCGAGTCCCACACCAATGCGGCTCTCGACGTTCGGCCAGCCATTCTCTTCACCCAACTGGAGGCCCGCGTCAGAGATGTTGATCTGTTGAAAGAAATCTGTTCCGACCGGCGAGGACAAAGCAAACTGAGGCGTAATTTGGATGTCGTCACGCGGCTTAAGGAATCGTTCGACTCTCAACTGCGGCCGCATGAACCCTAAGTTTCCAAAGTTACTGCCTGCAGCGGGATTTAAAACGCTGGGGTTGAGTGGGTTGACAAGCGTGTTGGTAACGCCTCCGGTAAAAGCCCATTCATCACTAATCAGCTTGGCATACAAGAAGTATTGAGCCAATCCATAGACATTGGCGTCTGTGACACTACTCAGGAAATAGGTTTCGAATCGGGCTAGAGATTTGAACTCACCAAAGTCAGCACCGGTGAACAAGAATCCCAAAGTGCTTTGGCGGGCGCTGATGGAGTTGGTCCACTGGGATTCTTCGAATCGTGGACCGAGGAAAATATAACCGTACGGTGCTAGCAATCTGCCGTTGGAAACGATGCTATCGATGGAGATGCGACCGTAGACCATGAGTCCTACCTCGGGTGCAGATGACTTAACCCGAATGTTCGCCCCACCAACGGGCTCTTCTGGAGCAGAAAGTAGATTGTAGAAGGGTTGGTTAACTGCTGATGTTGGTTGTGATGATGGTTGTGTGGCGGGATCCAAATCGAGTGCTTCCGAGTTGAATTCGGAAGCGATGATTTGCGATGAAACCTGTTCATCGACAGACTGAGCGCGTCCAAGGGAGGTCAGGGCCACCGCTATCATGAGGACAAGGAACACGTTTCTCATACGTTTGCCCCCCGCGTCCACTCGGTTGCAATGAAGACTATCATGTTGACCAATTTCATGGAACTGATAGCAAATGCCGCGAGGAAAGACAATGCCGTTTTGAATTGATGCTTCCTACCGCTGTTTAACATAGAAGAATACGCTAAATAGTTGCGTTCAATGACATCCGCCAAAGATCACATGGGTTTGAGGGGACCCGAAAGCGACAGTAACCACAGCAAACTCCGTTTTGAAATCATGAACTGATTCTTCGATTTCTTAGAAAATAACCCCTAGTTGATCTAATCGGCACTAACCGCAAAGTCGATACAAGATGCATGCTGTCATTTCGCTTGGCTCGGTCCGAATATGGATCGCCATCAACTCGTTTGCTAGCGATTCTCGCTTGCGTCGTGCTTAGTTGTTCCGGTTGTTCACTGGGACCGCGTTCGCTTACGCACAGTCGGCTTCGATACAACGACGCAGTTAAGTCAACGTCCGAACAGCAATTGCTGCTCAACATTGTGCGGTTGCGATATGTCGACACCCCGAGCAGCTTGGCCATTTCAAGTATTGCGGATCAACAAGAAGTTGTCGCCGGCTTGGGAATTGTTCCCTTCTTCACATCAGCGGGTGCTGGCGACGTCGGCAGTTATCGGAATTCCATTCTTCCGCAAGCGCAGCTTTCAGGCGCGTCTCGTCCGACTCTTAGCTACACCCCTTTGGACGATGAAGAATTCACCCGGCGATTGTTCTCGCCAATTTCACTCGAAGGCGCTGCATATCTTTCTAAGACAACGTGGCCAATATCGACTGTATTTCGATTGTATCTAGAGAATCTCAATTGGATCTCAAACGCGGAAACTGCCAGCGGTCCAACTCCAGCAACACCACCCGATTACGCAGTATTTCTGGAAGGGGTGCAAGCGCTTCAAAGACTCCAGGATCGCAAGCTGATCACGCTCTTCACTGAAGAACGAGAGGAGGTTGTGTCGACAACGTTCCCGCTCAATGAAAGTAGCATCGCCAATTCAATCGAATCCATTCAGAACGACCTCGAGCTCAAATCGTCCAAAGAAGGAGTGAGCCTCATTCGTCGTAAGAATCAACCTGTACTACGAGTTGATCCTATGGTCGGCGATGACCAGGACTGGATGGCTTTTTGCAACGCATTTAAGCTCAATCCGAGCATAAGAACGTTCGACTTGACGGCTGAAAAGCTTGATCCGTTCTTAAAAGACATGCCGCCAACAGGTTTAGAGACTCTTGACTTGGAAACTAGATCACTTCTCCAAGTTTTGTTCTTTGTCTCCCAGGGAGTAGATGTACCCAAAGAACATCTGATAAGTGGTGTGGCACCCCGAACTAATGATTTCGATGGAAGAAACTTCAACTGGCAGCAAGTGCTTGGCGGCCTCTTTCGTGTCTGTAGCGTCAAATCGAAAAAGAAGCCAGACTGTGCTTATGTCGCCATTCAGTACAAAGGCTACTGGTACTACATTGACGAACGGGACAGAGACACCAAAGCAACGTTTGCACTTCTGCTCGAAGTTTCAAGACTAGAATTGGAATCAACCAAATCGAAGGCCCCAATCCTAACGATTCCGCTTGGTGGCTGAGTCGTGGAAGCATCATTGAAGATCGCGAACTCTTGGACTCCAATTCCTAATGCCGGCAACCAACCACATGCAAATAAATCATACGAAAATTGTCTGTACGATTGGTCCAGCATCCGAAGAAAGAAGTCGGTTGGCGGAGCTCGTCGAAGCTGGCATGAACGTCGTTCGATTGAACTTCTCCCATGGAACGCACGACTGGCATCGAGAACGAATCCGCTTGGTGAGAGATATTGAACGCGAAAGCCAGCGGCCGATTGCGATCCTTCAAGACCTGTGCGGACCCAAAATGCGCATCGGCGGAGTGCCCACTGAAGGTATAGAACTAATTGTGGGTCGAGAGTGCACTCTCGCGACTGGCCCGAGTTCCGAAGCTGCATTGGTTCCAAGGATACCGATACCAATTCCAGGGCTCATCTCAGCATTGCGTCCCGGAAACGTGGTTTACTTGGACGACGCTCAAATCGAATTGGAGGTCGTGCGGCGAAGTGATGATGAAGTGACATGTTGCGTCAGGCATGGGGGCATCTTGCTTTCGAAGAAAGGGATCGCCGCGCCTGGTGTAGCATTTCAAATTGACGCGCTTACTGATAAAGATCTACGAGATGCTGCCTTTGGCATTGCCGAAGGTGTGGACTACATAGGCGTATCTTTCGTGCGACAAGCGTCCGATATGCTACCAGTTCGAAAGTTGATCAATGAAGCAAATGCGGCGACAAAGATCATCGCCAAGATCGAGAAGCCAGAAGCCATTGAGAATTTGGAGAGTATTCTATTAGCTGCCGATGGCTTGATGGTAGCTCGAGGTGATTTGGGTGTCGAGGTTCCGTTGCACCATGTGCCGATCCTCCAAAAGAAGATCATCCGCCAAGCTGCTGCCGCGGGAAAGCCTGTCATTACTGCCACGCAAATGTTGGAATCGATGATCAAGAGTCCTCGACCAACGAGAGCCGAAGTATCCGACGTCGCCAATGCAGTATTTGACGGAACGAGTGCCGTGATGCTTTCCGGTGAAACCGCGATGGGCTCGTTCCCTATTCAGGCTGTGCGAGTCATGTCGGCGACTGCCAAGTATGCTGAAGAAAACCTTCCTTACGAGAGGATGTTGCGGGAATCGATTGCGGTCGATGCACAATCCCGTACAGAAGCAATCACTCATGGCATCGCCGAAATTGCCAATGAAATCAAGGCATCCGCGATACTGTGCTCCACGACTTCTGGCACCACGGCACGTGAGCTAGCCCGCTTAAGACTCTCCATTCCGATCATAGCCGCAACCCACAATATCGCGACCTACCGACAACTATCGCTTTCGTGGGGTGTACGACCATTGCTAGTGCCTGCAACTACCAACGGTGAAGAGAGAATCGCGACAACTATCCGCGAATCAAAAACTCTGGGCTGGATCTCCTCAGGTCAAACAGTTGCAGTGGCGACCGTTCCTGCGGTGGGAGTTGCCGGCGGAACTAACGGTTTTCGTGTTGAGACAGTTTAACTCGATGCGTACCCTGCATTTTGCCAGATGCGTTTTGCTCGGCTTGGCATATGACGCCGGTGCACAAGACAAAGAAGGCAATGACAAGTCATGCTAGGAAAATTCCTGCTTCCTGAGGTGCGTGAGCTCATTGCCAGTGGTGACGAGGAGACGCTACGCGAAATCCTTAACCGGTGGTCGCCTGCCGATGTCGTAGAATTGTTCGATGCTCTTTCAGATGAGGAAGATCTAGCTGGCATCAAGATGATGTCGGGACCGCAACGAGCAAGAGTATTTGAGTACCTCGATCGGCGATCACAAAAACACTTGTTGGGCGCACTTCCGCCGGAATCCGTTAGGTCCCTTCTAAACGAAATTGCGGATGACGATCGAACCGCCATTCTTGAGGAGCTTTCCGAGTCTGAAAAAGAACGCTTGCTCACGCTACTATCTGACGAACAGCGTGCTATCGCCGAATCGTTTCTTAAATTCCCAGAGAATAGTGTCGGTCGATTGATGACGCCGCACGTCGTTGCAGTGCTCCCGCAATGGACAGTTCAACACGTGCTAGATCACATTCGGCAACATGGACAGGACAGCGAGACTCTTAATGTTGTATACATCGTAGACCACAACCACAGACTGATTGACGACCTTCGAATTCGAAAAATCCTGCTCGCTAAGCCAACGCAGTACCTCTCTGAAATCCTCGACAACAACTTTGTTGCACTCAAAGCGAACGATCCGAAACGAGATGCAGTTGAGGTCTTCAGGCAGTATGACCGCACAGCACTTCCTGTGGTGGACGACGACGGGAAGCTCTTAGGTGTGGTCACGATCGACGACGTGATCGATATAGCGGAGGAGTCGGCTACTGCGGACATGCAAAAGCTCGGTGGCCTTGAGGCGTTGAACGAGCCCTACGATTCGACGCCGCTGCTTACGATGATCCGTAAGCGAGCGGTCTGGTTGGTAGTCTTGTTCCTCGGCGAAATGTTAACCGCGACCGCAATGGGGTTCTTTGAGGTCGAAATCGAAAAGGCGGTCGTGCTTGCCCTGTTTGTGCCGCTCATCATTTCCAGTGGAGGCAACTCTGGTTCGCAGGCTGCAACGCTTATTGTACGAGCCTTAGCCCTCGGAGAAGTAAGGCTGCGAGACTGGTTCATGGTCTTCCGTCGCGAAGTGCTATCTGGTTTGGCTTTGGGATGCACGCTTGGATTGATAGGATTCTCGCGCATTGCACTTTGGACAACGTTCACAGATATCTACGGACCGCATTGGTTCCTTGTTGGATTGACCGTTGGGATCTCGCTAGTAGGCATCGTGCTGTGGGGAACTCTGGCCGGAGCGATGCTTCCGTTTCTTTTAAAGCGACTCGGACTAGATCCTGCTACATCCTCTGCTCCCCTTGTTGCAACCTTGGTGGACGTGACTGGATTGATCATCTACTTCTCGGTAGCAATCTTAATTCTCCGAGGCACTCTGCTTTAGTTTTTGCGAACCCAACTTGTCGAAAATCGAGCCTGCAACTTTGCACTGACACTATGACCTAGATTGAGTGATCCAATCGCGTTCCATGAGGAGCTGCATCCATGGATGCTGATTCGATTATGATTGGCGATACTGCGATCTTGGTACTGTTACAAGCTAAAGAGGCAAAAATGTGTTTTGGGGAAACTGCTGCATGTTCTTGTGGCATCACTCGTCACCCTAGAATTAAGCGTTTTTCCGGGGCACGCCGCAAGAGTTTAGTGGGCTCTGACTCAAATGGATTTACATCAGAGGGGTGACCATTTCGCGTTGCATTGACTGCACACTACTTGGACAGGAACAAGTGGTATTGACGTTCTAAGGTTTTGTGAAGGCATGGAACTGGTCCCCAAATCGCTTCGTGATACAAAATTCTCGTGATCACAGTCGGGGCAAATCCAACAAAACGTCAAAAAGAGCGAAACTGGTGAGTTTGAATTTGGCATGTTAGCGATTCGAAAATGATGTTGGCTGGTTCGATCTGTAGTGGTGAGGCCCGTAAAACGCATCGCATCAGCTCGGCACCCAACAAAAAACTCTTTCGTTGAAATCAATTGCAATATGCAAGTTGGACCTCTGTGACTTTGCCACACACCTTTATCGAAAGAGAATCCGGCTAATGGTATCAAATCTTCCTTCGTTAGAGTAGCAGCATTGATGTCGGTTCTGCCTTTGAATCCAACTGCAGTTCCAAAGACTGCGCCAACTCCAGTCGTGAGCACCATTGCCAGTGCTCCCCAGAAAGTAACTCGCAAGAAAGCCTTCAACCATGGATCGCCACCTGCGTATGCTCCAAATCCATTTATTAATGCAAGAAAGAGAATGGAGGTGGCGACGACGGCCGGAATAAGTGAAAGTTGTGACGTCAGCATTGCAGTTAGCAACGGCCTCTCTGCACCGATCGCAAATGTACCAGCTGATGCGAATGCCGCTTGCACAGGTCGAAAGCCGAGTGTGTCGGAGATTCTGAGTTCGTCTCTCGCATGAGCACTTAACGCTTCGTGAGTCATCAATTGGTCGGCGACTTGGCTCGAGAGTGTTGGATCAAGCCCTCGCCTCTCATAAATCGCTGCCAGCTCCGCATGTTCGTGGGGTATGTTGAAAGAGGCTTTTGTTATCGTCCCCAAAAAGCCATGGCTAGTGGCTTTGTGGCGTTCGGCTCACTACGAACTTCACGAGCAAGGTCCTCGCTCTTGAAAATCTGGCATGTAAATCGTCTTAGGTGTCGAGAACCTCTCATGTTGACGCATTGGGCGCGCCACTACCCAATCAGTGAGTACGCGGGCAATTCGAATCATTGCGAATCCGATCTTCTTTCCGAATGGCCCTCCTGCTCCATAGAGAAACCATGACGCGCCTCGATTGAGTAGTTGCACCATCGATCCGAGGATTGGCCTTTGTCTAACGAATTCAACTCCGACCGATGCTTGAGAAAATGACGAATGGGTTGTTTGGCCCATGGATTGACAATAGATGGCTAAGTTCTCGCAGTTGAATCGTAGCGCGTCGTACTTGTTATACTTGCCCGCTAAATTGCGGGCGAATTTCGCGACGTTGTCAGGGTTCCCTGAGCATACATCGGGATAGTTCCACTCCAAGGCCCGGCGGCCCAGTAGAAAGTCTTCCCATGAAATTAATCGCACAACACCGTCAGTAAGATAGTCGATGATTTGGCCGTCGCCGACACTGATTCCACAATGAAACGCAGGACCATAGTAGACAGCGTAGATCGATCCAATCTGTGGACCATCTTGAAAAACACTTTCGCCGACGTAGGCAAATCGCAAATCGGACTCGGTCGCGAGCCAGCCAATCCCAACGAGAATCAGCCCGAGCAATAGAAATTTGGCACCTAACAGGATTCCGAGCCAGTACCCTGCGTTCGGTTCGTTCTTGTGCAGCAAGGTAATGCCTGCAACGGCCAACGAAAGCAATCCGCTGACCCAAAGTCCAGTCTTGGTTGTAAGGGAGCTGAAACGCAAGCTCACCCAAAGAATTAGGCATCCCTCTAGTGTAATCGCGAGTGGCAAGATCAGCAGCCAATATGGTCTAATCACCTCAGGCCGCATCATCATCGTCCCACCGAGCAGGAGTTGCATCAATACGACCACCCAAAAAGGGCCTCGTTGCTTTAAATTTACCGAAGAAGCTGCGAGAAGCGAAAGATCTACCGAGTTTGATTGAATCTCACTCTGAGTACGCTGTCTCCCAATCGCGCACATCAAGCCTGCCAACAAATGATAAACACCCGTCATTCCAGCAAAAAAAATTGCACCACCGATCATCCATTCCAGCGGAACTGCGAGCCAGTAAGGTGCTGACATACAAATCACCCCTACAGCCATTAGCCCGCCACCGGTAACGACCAGTCCGATCCGTATCGCCCGTAACGACCTGCGATTGTTTTCGTTCGTTTGTTTCCGCATAAATCGCAGATACCGTCGTGATGAGAGTTTTGGAGGTGCAGTAGTGCCGTGTGAACTGGCCGACATGCGTTGAAAGTAGTGTAGCAAAAAGCCCGTAGGTACAAGACTAACGCCTGTGGGTCAACATTCCGATTCGCAGCCTTTTCGTTTTGCTTTTTGGCTGCCTAATGTCGTTTCTTGCTCTTCCAAGTTCCACCGTATTGGTACAGCGGGTTGTTTGGCTTCACATGTTCAAGGCAAGCGGGGCATACAAAGATCCACCGCTGCGATTCATCGATTCGAACACGGTAAAGAACATCGTTCGTCTTCTCGCAACGCTCACAGGCCTTGGTTCGAATGCGTTTTATTGGCATATGACTGTTGCTAATGCTTTGTCGTCGGACTTCTTGGTTGAATTCAATTCTCTCGGGACCGATCCAAAATGTCGAGGCAATTGCTAGAATAGTGCATATTCCGATCCCTTCCGAGGCTCTCCTGGGGATTGGTTGATCCTATTACCTTTTCTGACTTTAGCTCCAGGATTCCACCATGAAAAAAAGCCGTCTTGCAATCGTTGCTCTTCTCTCTGCATTGATGATTACTCCCTCGAACTCCGATGCATGCTCGCGAGCCGTGTACTTTGGCAAAGCTGGGCAGACCGTCACCGGTCGGACGATGGACTGGTTTGTTTCAGATATGGACACCAACATGTGGCTGTATCCACGCGGGCTGGAACGTACAAGCAACACCAAAACGCCTTTGAAGTGGAAGAGCAAATACGGTAGTGTCGTGACTACGATCTACGAAGGTGCTGCTGCCGACGGCATGAATGAGAAGGGCTTAGTAGCCAATATGTTGTACTTGGCGGAAGCCAAGTATCCAGAGGCCAAAGCCGACGACAAGCGACCTACGCTGCCGATCTCGGCTTGGGCGCAGTATTTACTCGACAATTATGCGACCACTGCTGAGGCCGTTGAGAGCTTACGCAAAGAGGAGTTTCGCATGGTCCCAATTCTGGCGCCTACCGGTGAGCCAGGTACGGTTCACCTTGCGATTTCGGACGAGTCGGGCGACTCGGCGATTTTCGAATACATCGATGGCAAACTTGTTATCCATCATGGTCGTCAATATCAGGTGATGACTAACTCACCGATTTTCAGTGAGCAAATTCCGCTCGCAGCTTACTGGAAATCGATCGGCGGCGAAACGATGTTGCCTGGTACCAATCGCCCAACCGATCGCTTTGCACGCGCTTCGTACTACATCAACGAAGCCACTCAAACGGACGATCCTCGAAAAGCGGTGGCAACCGTCTTTAGCGTTATGCGAAACGTCAGCGTGCCTATCGGCATCAAGGTACCAGGGAAACCCAATATCGCAGACACGCTTTGGCTCACCGTGAGCGACCAGAAAAACAAGGTCTACTACTACCAGGACACCAACAGCCCGAGCATGCTTTGGATCAAGCTGAATCAGCTTGACTTCAGTGAGGGCTCGGGCCCACGCAAACTGCAACTCGATGGCAACCCAGATATCGCTGGCGAACAGACAAAGAACTTCAAACCAGCCGAACTCTTCAAGTTCCTTGCGCCGACAGAGTAGGCATCTTTTGCGTGACCTAACGAGCACAGATTCACCAATCAGCGAATCGTCGCTGAAGTTGGAGAGATCGAACTGTAAACGCGATTCGGACTCCGGTCCAATCGCTGTATCCTTGATAATCCACACCCTCTGACCCAAACTGAGAACTGCAATTATGAGATGGACCCTCCGTTATGTGATTCCCTTTGGCCTCGCGGCCCTTTTGGCCGTTGTTGGTACAAGGCCCGTAGCAGAAGCTTGTAGCCGAGTGCTGTGGAATGATAGTGGCCGATCCGTTCTCGTAGGCCGAAACATGGACTGGAAGGAAGATCTCAAGAGTAACTTTTGGTTGCTTCCACGCGGGATGAAACGCGACGGGCTCGCCCCCAAGAACTCTCTCGCCTGGACGAGCAAGTATGGTAGCTTGGCGGTAACCGCATACGACTCGGTAACAGTGGACGGGGTCAACGAAAAGGGGCTAGGCGTTCATACCCTATACCTGAAGGGGACGAAGACTGGACCGCGAGACGAAAAGGTTCCCGGTATGTCCGTGAGCGTGTGGGCGCAATACTATCTCGATAACTTCGCGACCGTCAAAGAAGCTGTGGAGGCGCTTAAGACTCAGCCGTATCAGTTGCTAATGATTATCGAACCGACCAGTGGCGCGGCTGGCGAAATCCATATCGCTCTGAACGACGCGACTGGTGACTCAGCGGTGCTGGAGTGTATCGAAGGCGAGATCAAAGTGTATCACAGCAGAGAATACACCGTGATGACGAACGAGCCTACATTCGACAAGCAACTAGAGAACTTGAAGCAGTATCGCGGGTTCGGCGGGGAAAAGCGACTTCCCGGCACGCATGAGGCAGGCGACCGCTTCGTGCGTGGGGCATATTACATCAAGAATATGCCTAAACCTAAAAGTGACCGCGAGGCTGTTGCAGCACTGATGAGTGTTATGCGGAACACATCAGCTCCTTTCGGGCAGTCGGACCCCGAACGTCCGAACATCTCCCCAACAATCTGGCGGACCATCACTGACCTGACAAACGGTGTGATCTATTATGACGGAGTGCTGAGCCCGCAGGTGTTCTGGGTGGACACGAAGAAGCTGAATTTCGACGCGGGCGAGGCGATATCGAAACTCACCATTGTCGACAACTTTGACCTAATGGGGGAAGTATCCGGCAAGTTCGAGAAGGCCGAGATGTTCAAGTTCCTAAAGCCCAACTGACGCTTACTTGAGCTTCGTCTGGACGAAATAGCTATAGATCGGACGAGACTCCCTGGATTCGGCATAGTCGTTATTTTCCTCAAGGTTTCACACCCGTAATGACGACGAAGACGAGAGCCTAAAAAGTTCACTGGGGGGAGCTTGTACCTTGAATGCACGCAAATACCGTGTTTTAGTTGCCGGCTTTGCTTGCATTGCCTGGTCGGCGTCGATTGTTCTCGCACAAACCAACGATGTGGGTTTTCAAGCAAACACACAATCGTCGCCTGGCATCGAAGTGCAACGCGAACCAACGTCACCTCCGATTGAGGCGGGAAACGACACGAGCCAAACACCGACATGGAATGTTACTCCGGCTCCACCGATCGATGACGGAATAACGGTGTCGATGCTCAACGGCAAGAGTCGTCTGAAGATCTTCGGATCACTTTCCGCTCTCACTGTCTTCAGTACCGATCGCCCGTTTGCTCCAGGAATGCCTTTGTTCTTGTTGCCAGAATCTCCATTTGGTCTCAACACGAATACCTTTGATATTCACGGCAGGCAATCCAATATTGGGGCAACGTTCATTGGGCCTGAGGCCAACGGTTTTACGCCGTCCGCAACATTTGTTTCTTTCATAGCAAACGACACGCTCACCGGAGACAGCTACGGCTTCTTGCCATACAACGCTTTTGGCGAGTTGAAAAACGAGGATTGGCGATTTGCTGCGGGCTTGCAGAATGACGTCTTCAATCCGCGAAAGCCCAATGTAATCTCACTTGCAGCCATGTTCACAACTGGAAACACAGGCTCATTTCGTAGCCAAGCCAGAGTCGAGCGATTTATCAAGCCAACCGATGCAAGTGAATACACCATTCAGTTTGCTTTGAGCGATCCAATCCAATCCGTGTTCGGGAGTCGAGATCTGCGCATCCAGGAAGACAACGGCTGGCCGAATGTGGAAGGACGTGTCAGCATGGGACTCGGCGAAACAGAGACGCTCGTTGGAAATCGAAAGGCCCGTGCTTTCGAATTAGGCTCGTCCGCTTTCGTAGGTCAGATCCGAACCACACGCAGCATCCTAGCCCCGCAAGATCCGCAATCACCCATTCGAAATGTAGTTGACTGTTGGGGCTTCGGAGTCGATGCAGCGGTGAATCTCACTAGCTCAATCGGCATCCAAGGCGAAGTGTTCACCGGCGCAGGACTGGGAGAATACAACGGAGGCATTGGACAAACGTTCGACTCCGCAACGCGAAATGCGATACGAAGTAGTGGAGGATGGGGTGAAGTATTTGCTTATCTCACGCCAGCTTTACATGTCCATTCCGGCTACGGCATCGACTCTCCACTCCGAAGAGTCGACGATACTTTCGCTCTAACTCAGAATCAAACGTTCTTCACTAATGTCGTGTGGAACTGGTCCAAGAACGTCCAAATTAGCAATCAAGTCGACTATCGCAAAACGAACTATCGCAGCCCGCTACTCGATGCAACAGGTTGCATCTTCTATTCCGAGTTTCTCTGGAAGTTCTAGGGCCTTACGGCGCTGTGTAGATGGTCTTGCCATCCTTGATGGTCTGCAACACCGTAAGATCTGCAAGCTTCTCAATCGGGATGGAATGCGGGTTCTTATCAAGCACAACGAAGTCCGCTAACTTGCCAACTTCGATCGAGCCGCGATTGGCTTCTTCGTAATGTTGATATGCTGCCCACAACGTGAGCGACTTGATCGCGACATCCACAGGAATGCACTGATCCGCTCCCAATATGTCACCGCTACGAGTGCGGCGTGTTACGACGGACGATAGGATTCGAATCGCGCTCGGCAATGCGACCGGAGAATCATGATGTTGAGAAAATATCATTCCCCGCCGCAGGGCGGATCGAGCAGGACTGATTCTCTCGGCTCTAGCTGCACCTAGAACCGAGTCGCGGTGCCAGTCGCCCCAGTAGAAACAATGCATCCCAAACATCGAAGGAATGATTCCGTACTCCTTCATCATGTCCAACTGGTCCTCGCGAACTGTTTGACAGTGGATCATAACGTCGCGGCGATCTTTGCCCGGCCCGAACTTCTGTTGAGCATCTTTCACTGCTCCGATCATCAGATCGCTGGCGGCATCACCGTTGCAGTGTGCAATGAACTGCCAACCCTTCTCGTAGCAAAGGGCAACCTTTCGGTCAACGTCTTGGTCCAGCATTGCTGCGTAGCCGCGAAAGTTGGAAGGAGAGCCGTGCGGAGGAATGAAATACGGCTGGCTCAAGTACGCAGTCTTTCCTTGTGGTGATCCGTCGAGGCTAATCTTAACTCCAGCGATTCGGTAGCCACCCATCATCTTTTTGCTATACCACTTACCGTCCAAACCGAACGGGTTCTCGTTGGCAGAGATGTCTGGATAGCTGGCTACATCGATCAGCATTTCTTTCTTCTCAGCAAGTCTCATCCAGCTTTGGTCAACAGGTGCGATCGACCGTCCCTCTTGAGCCATCGTGTAGCCATTAGCTGCGTAGAGTTTCATGCCCGCTTTCGCGAGTCCATCAAACTCAGATTGCCCCATTGCTGGCATGATCTTCATCAATACCTGGTAGTGAATCGTTTCTTCAAAAACGCCATCTGGAGTCTTGCCGTCCTTTTCTCGGCGGATGACGCCACCAACTGGGTTCTTGCTTTCGGAATTGATACCTGCAATCTCAAGCGCTTTCGAGTTAGCCGCGCCGAGGTGGCCAGACTGATGTATCACATATACGGGAATATCCTTAGAGACTTCGTCCAAATCGTGACGAGTCGGGTGTCGTTGCTCTTTTAGTTGGGCATCGTCGTATCCGAATCCAAGAATGATTCCATACTTCTTGGCAGTGTCCGACTTCGCGAACGTCTTGAGTTCGGCGAGGATTCCTGGAATGTCTGTAACCTTGTAATCAGGGGGAGCGAGCAAGTTTGCCGATGCCGCTTGAATACCTGTTGCAAAGCAATGACCATGACCATCGATGAATCCAGGTAGCAAAGCGCGACCAGCCAGATCGACCATTTCGGTTTTCGCGTCCTTGAATTTTGCTATCTCTTCATCGGAGCCAACGGCAAGTATCTTTCCGTCTTTGATGGCGACTGCCTTGGCGAAAGGCTTTGCATCATTAACGGTTACGACATCGCCCCCTCGATAAATGCGATCGGCAACTTGGCCATATGCGGGCACAGCCCAAAAGATCGCAATAGCGATACCAATTCTTAGACACTTCATGGTTCGGGGGACTTCCTTTCAATGCGGATAACGTTCTGAGAAGAGATCATGTGACAGACGAATAGGGCCGGTCACCGCCGTACGGTGGCACGGGATTTGCCTACCTAGCTTGCTTCGTATTGTAGCAATAAAGAAACGGTAAAGCGGAGCAAGACTAAGCGACGTTCATTCCGCCATCCACTCTGATTGCCTGACCGACGACAAGTCGCAGCAGTCCAGGCTTCCTGAATTGTTGAATTGCTGGCGGCATTATTTCTCTAATTATTTTTCGAGTTCTTTCTGCTGGCCGCTGTCTCACTAAGTGGCCCCCAGTTGCGAATTCTCGCCCTGGGTAATGGGACTCGTTTAGACCGTTTTGCATAGATAGATCAGGGAGGGATGCCATTTCGGTTACCTCGAAGGTCTAGATATGGAGACGGAACCATCGACGCTTTTTCTTTCGATAATCTTCCTAACGATGGCGAACGGCCAGCCGATCCGGCGTCGATTCGCTTTAGATCAATTGCTGAAATCTTGCTACGCGGTATACAGCGATGTGTGGCTGCAGACCGGGAATTCGATGACGAATCAAGCGAAAATTCGGCGCTGGACGAACCTGTTTTGGGCAATCTCGGAGACTCTTTACCCGAGCCGCTTGCTTTCGTTTCCAACAAAGCCCTCTCTGTGTCTCGCGTCTCCAAAACGCTGGGTTTTGGCGACGCCCAAGACATCCAGAACGGAGGTAATTCGTGAGCAACGAAGCAAGACACAGAGACATCGCAGCACTGTTGGCAAGAGGTGTGATTCGGGTCAAAAGGAGCCCGCTGGCAGCCAAGGTGATTGAATCCCACATGCCCGACAGCAAGGCGTGTTCCGCTGAGCAGTCCTCTCAGGGCGAGAGCATGCAAGCGAACGACGAAATCCAGAGCCAAGTGGATTCAGTTGCACCAACTCAGCAAGGAGGTGATCAATGAGCCCCAACGTATTACTGGAAATCGCCGAGCTGCAGAACAAAACGGTTAGCCAATTGGTCCAGCGCTACGAACAGGTCTTCGAAGAAGAATGTCGCAGCCGCAACAAGCAGTACTTGATCCGTCGCATCGCTTGGCGGCTTCAAGCCAACGAAGAAGGTGGGCTGTCCAGAGCCGCGTTGAAGAAGGCCGAAGAGTTGGCAATAGGCGCTGAGACGCGTGTGACAGCTCCAAGGAAGAACAGCACCGAGGGCGTCAAGTTGGTTCTTCCTGAGCCCGATTCGTTTGTGGATTGGGACCCGCGACTGCCGCCGCCAGGCAACATCGTCGAGCGGCAATACAAGGGCAAGATGATCCGCGTGATCGTCTTGCAAGAAGGCTTTGAGTACGAGGGCCGGCGCTACAAATCTCTGACGGCGATCGCCAAAGAAGTTAGCGGCTCGCACTGCAATGGATTTCTATTCTTTCGACTTGGGAGACGAGCATGAGCAACAAAACCCCACCACGCCCGAAAACCATTCGTTGCGCGATCTACACTCGCAAGTCCACGGAAGAAGGACTCGATCAACAGTTCAACTCGCTCGACGCCCAGCGCGAAGCTGCCGAAGCGTACATTCGCAGCCAGAAGTGTGAAGGCTGGGAGATCGTTTACGACCGTTACGACGACGGAGGCTTCTCAGGTGGAAATATCGAACGGCCAGCGCTCAAGCGGCTGATGGAAGACATCCAGGCCGGCAAGATCGACTGTGTTGTAGTCTACAAGGTCGATCGGCTCAGCCGATCGCTGCTCGACTTTGCCCAAGTGATGGGGACGTTCGATAAGTTCAACGTCTCGTTTGTTTCGGTGACGCAGCATTTCAACACGACACATTCGATGGGAAGGCTGACGCTGAATATCCTGCTTTCGTTTGCCCAATTCGAACGCGAGATCATCGGCGAACGAATCCGAGACAAGCTGGCCGCCCAATGTCGGCGCGGCCAATGGACCGGTGGCTACCCAGTGCTCGGTTACGACGTTGATCGTAGCGAGCGAACGCCCAAACTTGTGATCAATTCTGAAGAAGCCATTCAGGTTCGTCGGATCTTCTCGCTCTACCTTGAGCTCAAGAACTTAATGCCAGTCGTTGAAGAACTCGACAATCGTGGTTGGACCAACAAGCTCTGGCATTCGAAAAAGGGCCTTCCGAAGGGCGGTCGCCAGTTCGATAAGTGCAGTGTCCATGCTTTACTGACCAATCCAATTTACTGTGGCAAGATCAAACACAAGACGGACCTGTATCCTGGCCAGCACCAAGCAATCATCGACGACGAAACGTTCCAGCGCGTGCAGGCGCAGCTACGCGACAACAGCTTTAATCGTGGGAATCGCTTACCAAGTAAACACGGTGGCCTACTGAAAGGATTGATTCGTTGCCCCGACTGTAACGTTGCGATGGTCCACAACATGACGAAACGCAACTCGGTCGTCTATCGCTATTACACCTGCGTCCGTGCGATAAAGCGCGGTCGGCAATCCTGCAAACATCCGTCTCTTCCTGCTGGCGAGATCGAAGCGGCAGTGGTTGACCAGGTACGAGCGGTCTCGCGAGACACGCGGCTTCGCGACGAGATCATTCGCCAGGCGATGGAAGGCATTCAGCAAGGCAAAAAGGAGCTAGAGTCGCAACAAACTCAGCTCACACGTCAACTCACTCGTGATCACGGTGAAGTTCAGCAATTGGCCTTGGAACAGCGTCCCAACAATTCGGTCGTCTATCGTATTGCCGACGTCCAAGAACGAATCGAGGAAGCAGAACACCAGCTTGCCAAAGTAAATCGACAACTGCTGGATCTTGAGAAGCAAGAGTTAACCACGCAGGAGATCGAAGAGGCCTTTATCGATTTCGATCGTATCTGGGACGCATTGACTACACGAGAGAAATCACAACTGTTGGCCCTGTTAGTCTCGAAGGTTGAGTTCGATCAAAGCGATTGCACGATCGCGATTACATTCCACGCCAGCGGCATTGAGACGCTTGAACAACAGTCACAGGAGGTTTAATGGTCACCGTAAAACGCAAACTGAACGTCAGTATCACCTCACGAGGCCGAATCGCGATTCGGCCTCACGATCCCAACGCGGAGCCACCGCGACCAAGGCCGTCGAGCAAGTTACCACGCATTTCCAGGCTCATGGCCCTGGCTATTCGGTTTAACGAAATGATTCGAACTGGAGAGGCATCGGACATGATCGAGCTTGCTCGGCTTGGGCACGTAACCCAGCCGCGGATGAGCCAGATAATGGCCCTCAACCAACTGGCCCCAGACATCCAGGAAGCACTGCTCAACCTGCCAGCCACCAAAGGCAAGCCCGAGATCCACGAGAAGCGGCTCCGCCCAATCGCAGTCATGCTCACCTGGAAAGAACAGCGAGGTGCGTGGAAGCAAATCTGCGATGAGGTTGGGTTCAAAAACGCCGTTGTGGAAGAGTCTGTCGATCAAGTCTGAGAAATTATTTCTGCCGGTTTTTCCTGCTGAATCTGAACAATTCAGCAAATTTCCATTTTCGCATGACCAGAGGTGTCAAAGAGGTAGCGTTCAATACTCCCACTACATTACCTAAAGCTAGCAATTTGGAGACGCTGGTCTTTAAAGAGTCCCATGGATGCGTTTCAACATGAGTGGAAGTTTTATCGCCTATGCCTACTTACAACCCAAAACAACTCGGTGAGCCAGAGGTCATCCGAGAAATCAATCCGACAGTTCTCTTTGCATTCTTGCAGCCATTCGAAGGCTATCTTCGATCGCGTGGACTTGTGATCAAAAAGGAAAGTCGAATCGACAACACCGCTATCGAGAAGTTGGTAGACATCTTGACCAACCCTACGATGAAAACACCACAAGCACTGCTGAATGCAGTTTTCTATGTGGAAGAGATGGCGACGCCCTCGGCCGCCGACTTGCTGTTGAACGCAGCGATGCAAGCCGGAATGCCTTTCGACGAAGAGGGTAAGCATTCGCTCGCCGACATCGTCATGCAGGTGTGGCTGTTTGATTCGAAGCTGGTCGAAGCCCAACATGCTTGGCACACGTGGAAAACGCCCAGGCGAATGGAGTGTTTCCAAGCCGCAAATCTCACTGGCATCGCACCAGTCGCAATTACGGAAGAGCGATTGGCCCAAGCGATCAAGGATGCCGGCGATTGGTTTGCCAAGCACAATCGTGGACGCAAGCTGTTCATGACTCCTCGCTTCGTGGACAACGAAATCCAAATCAGTATTCGGCGCGGCGATCCGTTCAGTCGCAAATCGACGATCGATGACGATGGTATCGACACGATCACATTTCGCGAAGCTCGCAAGGACTCGATGGTCTACTGCCTGAACGACGAAGTATTGATGCTCAACTCAAGCCTCAAGAGCGCGTATCCGATCTACTGTCGGATCTTCAGCAAGTTGCTCTATGACGATCCCAATCATTTTGGACTCGTCACCCGCTATACATTGGCACCGCTGTCGGAGCTAGGCGAAGACGCTCTGTCTCCAGGTGAGATTGATGCAATCGAAGAGATTGTTCTGCTGAATTATCGAGTCCGGCTGGGAGGACCTTTCAATAGCTACATCATCCATGGAGCGGATGATTACTTCGCAGACCTCAAGTGGCGTGGCGGGTCATTTCAGGCAGAAGGTTCCTTGGATCGTGCAACCTTTCGAATCAAGTATCGACACGTGAAAGCACCTCGGACGCTGACACTGTATGCAGGCAGCTCATCGTCTTACACACGCGATGAGAATGCTCATTACGCAGAGCAATGGATGGTTCTGCGTGATTTCGTCA
Source organism: Pirellula sp. (assembly GCA_021736575.1). Lineage (GTDB taxonomy): Bacteria > Planctomycetota > Planctomycetia > Pirellulales > Pirellulaceae > JBKCUI01. Next base: position 43,954 of record JAIPFP010000011.1, read on the forward strand.
TGAAGACTGGTGCAAGAGCGGCAAAAGGAGTGAACAAGGATGACCAAGCTGTGGCGAGCTATTGAGGAATCGCCATTGCTCATGGATGTCAAGGATGTTTGGCGCGAGCGGCTCGGGATGGAGTTTGAGCCGCTAGGCCGCTTTCTCGAGGCGACGAATATTGTCGCCACGAGATTGCCAGGTCGCACTCCATGGTCCTCATTGAAGGTCGTTGAGAACGGCGACGGCTTCGTGGCGTTCTGTGAAAATACCGGTGAATCGAAAGAGGTTCTCCGCGCCGATGTGATCTGCCAACAGCTCAACAGCAGGCAACTCGCAGCGGAGTTGAACGCTGCGCTCAGCCTTGGCCGAAGACCGGAATGGCTCGACAATAGTCGTCGAGTCTGGTTCCTCGGCAACTTATCGCTGGAGCTTCAGTCGAGGCCGGTCTACATGTCGCTGCACATTGCGAGCGACTTGATCACAGAAGCACTACACGCCGCAGCAGCCCACGCTAGATCGACATTTCTATTCCTGGATCTCAACAGCAAACGACGCGACCAAAAGTTTGACACGAGTGCCAAGATCGTCGATTGCAAGCCAGTCGAGTTCGAGCAACTGATCAGCGTGACACCAGATGGTAGCTTACAGGCCAAGTCGAAGTCACGAGAACTCATCGCATCGATACTTGGTGTGACCCTTGGAAGCCGGCTTTCTGGTTATGTATTTCAGCGCAAAGGTAAACATCGGATGCTCGCATTCAACAGCGAGATCGAGATCACATCGGAAACGAATGGCAACTGGTACATCGAGCAACTGCTCACTAAGCCCAACGTAGCGTTCCGCTGTACGCAACTCGAATCGTTGTATGCGGGTTTGGCCGAGGAGACATCGACTGGTTCAATCGGCGAATTGGTCGACATGGAGACTCTCAAATGCTACCGCGATCGCCTGCAAGAGATCGACGAGGAGTTCGAGGAAGCGACCAGCTTCAACGATCCAACGCGTCAGGAAAGGCTCGGCGACGAACGTCAGGCCATTCTGGATCAAATCAAATCGGCCCAAGGGCTCGGTGGACGTGTTCGCCAGAAGTTCGATGCCGAGCGTTCGCGGAAGACGGTTTGTAAAGCGATTTCGCGATCGATTGAAGCGATCGAGAAGGTGCATCCCGAACTGGGACTGCATCTCCACAAGTCCATCAATCTCGGGCTCGAGGTCAGCTACAGCTCAGACGTCGTCATCGACTGGTTGTTCTAAGAGATCCTTCCATCCGCGAGTTCGGCCGGAGTTTTTTTTGCTGTGTTTTCGCGATTAACCGTCAAAAACGGCTAAACTACCCGCCGCAATCCACTTTTTTCTCAATTGACCATATACCGTATCCGATATACACTTAGGGAGGTGGTTATGCCACGGAAAACTAAGACGGAGCCTCAGGAGCCTAGCAAACCAGAGCGAAAACCGCTGGTTTGGCTGAGCGGTGAAGTAAAGACACCACCCTTCACGGCTGAAGGTCGAATGGAGGCGGGTGAGTTGTTGCGATCGTTACAAGAAGGGCAAGTCCTGAGCATGCCTCATGCGGAGCCGCTTCCAACGGTCGGTCCGAGATGCGGTGCATTGCGAGTTCGTGATGCTGGTCAAAACTGGCGAATCATGTATCGGATCGACAAAGATGCTGTCGTGATTTTGGAGGTCTACGGTAAGAAGACTCAAAAGATCCCTGACGAAGTGATTGATCGGTGTAAAGACCGTCTAAAGAAGTACGATGCGATTTTAAAGTCAACAAAAGCCAAGTAAGGTATTGTGATGGAAACTAACAAACGAAAAGCACTAGTCGCTGCAGGTTGGGCTGTTGGAGATGCTGCTGACTTCTTGGAGATGAGTGAAGCAGAGCGACAGCTTCTTGATGCTCGTGCTCAAATGGCTGCTGCAGTTCGTGAAGCTCGTACAATTTCGAATCTTTCGCAAAAGGAGCTCGGGAAACGGCTCAACACTAGCCAGCCAAGAATTGCCAAGATTGAACGTGCCGCGCCTGATGTATCGTTGGATCAACTCATCCGTGCCTTTGTTGCAGCTGGCGGACGATTGGACGTTCAATCAAGTTCAGATAATCCGAAAGCTGCGAAGAGAAAGTCGAAGACTGCTGCGGGTAAGGTTGCAAAGCGATTCATTTTGGAATCTTCTGCTTCCAAGTGAAAACAATGTTCAAGGCTTTATGCTGGGCTGCAAACCAAGGCCGGTCAATATCCCATGTCTAGTTCCTGCGCACCATCAGCGAGTTCCTGAAGCGCATCTTTGCTGCGACGCTCTTGTTGCTTCTTGTACGCTAACACATCGCTGAATTTTACGCGTCGATTTCGGCCGACTTTATGGTAGCTGATGTCGCCCAAGTCCAGAAGCTTATTCAGGAAGGGTCTCGAAACACTCAGAATGTCTGCGGCTTGCTGTGTTGTTAGTTCTTCGTCCATGGGTATTAGCGTGAATGGCTTGCCCTCTGACATCACCGAGAGGACCTTCATCAGCACATTTAAGACTGCATCGGGAATCTCTATGGCCTCGCCGTCGCCCTCACGATGCAAACTTATCCGAGATTCTCGAGCGATCTCGCGAGCAAGCGTGCGGCTGAAAGCTTTGGCTTTTTCAATGTCTTTGTCCGACGGCACAAACGTCTCGTTGAGAACCGCCATTTCAATCTCCCAGAAAATGAGTTGGCCATTCCCTTGACCATGAAACTCCTACACCACAACGATAGATTTTTATCGAAACAAAGGAGACAGAGGAAACGCACGAATTGTTCGAATTCAAGGGGCGGATTTTCGAGCAAAACCGGATGTTTTCGTGAAAAACCCGGTTTTCCCAAGCGGGAAAACTGCATTCAGAACGAAAACTGGCCAAGTCCGCAACGGGCTCCCGTAAGGCGGTTTCGAGCTGCCACGTGCGCAGAAGTAGCCGAAACGCTTGGTTTTCCTAACTTTCCAATTTGCGACACGTTCTGTCGCGATGCGTCACGACTTGTCGCGGCTCGTCCTCGGTTGAGAGGACGTGAATCGCCCGACTGACCGTTACCTGCGTTTTCCGCGAGTCAGTCTCCGGCGCATTTCTGGTAACGGTCTGAGCGGCTGTGGTCATGCCATTCCTCCAACCGGAGGAAGAAAATTGACTGCATCTGAATACCAAAGCCAGATGGTCCCCTTCGCGATGGAACTGGCGAATCGCATCTCGCTGCGTCTCGAACATCACAACTCGCTGACCTCATTCGAGATCGAGGATATTGAACAAGAGCTCCTCACCTACGTTCTTGAACGAGCCTCGCAATTCGATCCGACCAAAGGAAGCATCGAAGCCTTTGTGACGCAAATGATGCGGACGGCCGCCGCTAGTCTCATCCGTGGATCGAATCGGCGACGCAGCAACCCGCCGCCGGGGCGCGTCGTCGACTCGCTGTCGAAGATGGTCGAAGGGCCCGATCGCAAGTCCGAGGAACTCAACCGTGGGCTCTCTTCCGCCGATGGCACACGCCGTCGCCAGACCGAACCACGCGACCCATTTCGTGACGTCGAGTTGGCGGATGCCGTTGAGCATCAGATCAACACTTTGCCTCGCCGCTACCGTCGCATCGCGAGGCTTCTCCGAACGCACAACCAAAACGAGATCGCAAACAAACTCGGTTTATCGAAACGAAAAGTTTCGCAGGTTTTAGCAGGGATTCGTGAGCATTTTGCGAGTGTCGACTGGAGTGAATCCGGATTTTCTTGGGACGTCGTTTCTCCAAATTGCATAGCTAGTTCTGGAGAGGACAACGATTTTCAAACCACCCAAGAATCTGAAATGGAGAAATCAGCATGAGCGCACCCGCCATGAGTATCGAACAGCGCGTCACTGTCTCGCTCGCCTTGCAGCGATACATGCGAGCCGTCGAACGCTTCGAAGCAGCCTCGAACGAATTCAACGAATCCTGCCAAACGATCCGGCAGGCACTTCCTCGTGAAAGCCGCTTCGTCGCCAACATCATGCATCAGCACTATCTGGTGACAAGCGACAGCGAAGGCAACTTCGAGGTCGAGTCTGTCGACACGGTTTGATTCTCAACCCGTCTTCCCCCTCTTCACCACCTCGCTGAAAGATCCGCAGGCGATGTCAACACGACTTTTACCTCATGAATCCGGTGATCGGAAGTGCCTGAAATGCAACGAAACGTTTCGTTCCAAGAGTGCCGCCAATCGCATTTGCAAGAAGTGCTCGCAAGTCAACGCTTCACTGAAACTGAGTGAAGCACAAATCGCTCGCGAACGCGGCGCGAAACGCCTCAACGGCATTCCGATCGAAGAGCAAGACACCTACGAGATGAAATTTTTCTAGGCATCGATTTACGCAGCTAAGCACCCTAAGACTGTAACCCCAAGCACCCATGTCCCAAGTCATTACACAAACCGAAGCGAACGATAAGACGCTGCTGACCTACTCAGCGCTGAATACGTTTCGCAATTGTCCTCGAAAGTACAAGAATCGCTTTCTCGATAATCTGCGTCCGCGTGAGCGTGTAGAGGCGTTGTCGTTCGGCAGCGTGATCCATACAGCGATCGAGCTTTGGTACCGTTCGCAGGATACCGAGTCGCGACTCCCCGATGTCCTCACTTACATCGATGACGCCTTTGAGAATCGCGTGGTCGATCCGAATCAGATGGTTCAGTGGCATTTGGCAACGGCGATGATCCGTGGTTACGCCGAACGCTACAGGACTGAAGAATTCGAAGTCGTCGAAGTTGAAAAGGAGTTCGTCGGCGAGATCCGCAATCCAGATACTGGTCGGCAGAGTCAAACGTTCCGTATCGCAGGCAAGGTCGATGGCATCGTTCGTTGCCACGATGGCTTGTATCTGCTCGAGCACAAAACGGCATCAACCGTTGATGCGAGTTATCTCGACAAGCTGTGGACCGACACTCAAATCGCCTTGTACTGCTATTACCTGCGAGAGTTGGGCTATCCGATCGTCGGCGTGATCTACAACGTTTTGCTGAAGAGTCGGCTTAAGCAAGGCAAAGGCGAAACGCAGCAAGAGTACGAGGTTCGTCACGCGGAACTCGCGGCCAAGAACAAAAGCGGTAAGTCGACTGCGAAACGCCAGATGCCTGAGACGACTGATGAGTTTCAGTCGCGACTAACTGAATGGTATTCACGTCCCGAAGCATTCCATCGCGAGTTCATTTATCTCTCCGAAGATCGTCTGGCTATGTTGCAAGACGAGGTGTGGGAAATCACGCAGCAGTACCTCGATGCCCGTCGCCGTGGCAAATGGCTACTCAACACCTCGAACTGTTTCTCGTACCAACGACCATGCGAGTACTTGGCGTATTGCCAATCGGGATTCAATCCAAACGTCGCTGACAACCTGTACGAGATCGCTCTCCCTAACGAAGAGCTATCTCGTGTTGATTCTGAAGCACCCCCGTTCTGATTTGAAAGGAAACCTTATTTATGACAGTGACTCTACCAACCACTAAGACCAAGCCGACAACCGACCTGGCCAAGCAATCGATTCTGCTCTATGGCGTTCCAAAGCTGGGCAAGAGCTCGTTCGCTTCCCAGTTTCCCGAGGCTATGTTCTTCGAATGCGAGCCAGGTCTCAATCACTTGGAAGTATTCAAGTTGCCAACCTATTCGTGGGAAGCATTCTTGGAAGCTTGTAAGTTGCTTGCCAAGGGCGATCACAACTTCAAGACGCTAGTGATCGACACGGTCGACAACGCATTCAAGATGTGTTCGGACTATGTGTGTGCCAAGCATGGCATCGAGTACGAAGGGGACATGGGCCACGGCAAAGGCTGGGCTCTTGTGAAGAACGAATGGCATCGCGTGCTGACTCGTT
>JAIPFP010000195.1 GCA_021736575.1 Pirellula sp.
GACCGATCGACTTGGACGCAAATTCGTCATGGCAGCCGCTATCTTTGTTTACTCGCTCTCTCCGTTCTTCGCTGCTTACAGTACATCGTTAGCGATGTTCATCTTTTTCCGAAGCACAACCTTTATCGGAGTTTGCGTTGAATTTGTGGCTGCCATCACATGGTTGGCAGAAGTCTTCGAAGACAAGAAACAACGAGAGCGTTGGCTCGGAATCACACAAGCGTTCGCATCGCTGGGCGGAGTGCTCGTGACACTCGTGAGTGTCTACGTGCTGGCAAACAGCAAGAATTTCTACCATCTTGGTTTGCCATTGCCGCCCAATGGTACCGATCCATCTGCTTGGCGTTACTTGTTAATGACCGGCTTTTTCCCAGCCATCCCCATTGCTCTTCTTTTGCCGTTCGTTCCAGAGTCACGTATTTGGAAAGAGAAGAAAGCCGCAGGGACGCTTAAACGCCCAAAAATCTCAGCTCTCTTTGCACCTGAATTTCGGCGAACCACGATCGTTACTGCACTCCTGTCCGCTTGCGCATATGGAATTGCATTCGGAGCTTTGCAATTGACGCCCAAGAGCATTGCCCCGGGTTTGCCTGAGCTTTCCGCGCAAGCCAAAGAACTTGCACCGTTGCGCAGGGAAGCGGCAGCCCTCAACAAGGAACTCGATTTGACGGCCCCGGGTTCACCCGAGCGCAAGGAAATTCGCGGCAAATTGATTGCCAACAAGAAGCTTCAAGATCCATTGACGAAACAAGTCGCTGAAGTTGGCGATACCGTGCAGTTGTTTCAAGAAATGGGGGGCTTGGTGGGCCGTATCCTGCTCGCCGTCTTCATTATTGTCGGTCTCAGTCGAGTCTTGACGTTGAAGCTATTTCAGGTTCCAGCCCTGGTTATCATACCGCTGACTTATTTCGTATTGTTTAAGTCCGGAGGGTCGAATTTCATGTGGTTCTACGGAGTGTGTGGCTTGCTGACCGTGGCGCAATTTAGCTACTTTGGAGAGTACTTGCCGAAGGTCTTTCCCATGCATTTGCGGGGTACGGGTGGCAGTTTCGCTACGAATGTCGGCGGGCGTATGATCGGGACTAGCATGGCAGTCGTCACCACCAATTTCGTGGCACCATGGCTTGCCGGGGGAACAGACAAAGTATCGCCCATTTTCATCGCCCAAGCGGCAGGTTACGTAGCGACTTCATTGGCCGTATTGGCTTTGGTAGTTGGCATGTTTTTGCCCGAACCCAAGACGTTAGTCGAAGATTGAGGCCTCGGCGTTGCAATGTCGACGAAGGTGTTGACGACGAAGGTGTTGGTGACCGGTTACGGCGGCTTTCTCGGTCAAGCGATATGCCGCGAGCTGCTTCGGACCGGTTATCGCGTTCGAGGCCTGGCCCGCAATCGCTATGTCGAACTTGAGAAGTTGGGAGTCGAGTGCGTTCAAGCCTCGGCAACCGAGCGAACCGCATGTGAACTTGCATGCTCTGGCGTTGACGCCGTCATTCACACGGCCGCGTTGGCTGGCGTGTGGGGGCCTGCCTCGCAATACGAACAAGCCAACATTGTCGCTACGGACAATTTGCTCAGTGTTTGCAAAAGCAAAGGCATCGGATCTTTTGTGTTCACAAGCTCTCCGTCGGTTACGTTTGATGGAGCAGCCCAACGCAACATGGACGAACGGGCACCCTATCCAAAAACTTGGTTGTGCCACTACCCGCGGACCAAGGCGATAGCAGAACAACATGTCTTAGAGGCCAACAACTCGCGATTGGCAACTTGCTCACTACGTCCACATCTCATTTGGGGTGTTGGCGATCCCCATTTGATACCGCGAGTTATCTCTCGCTGCCGGTCAGGTCGATTGCGGCGAGTCGGCGATGGGAAGAATCGGATAGACACCGTTCATGTCGATCATGCCGCGATTGCGCATCGTTTAGCATTGGAGCGCATGCTTGACAAAGACGCCAATGCATCGGGCCGTCCCTACTTCATCACCGATGGAGCGCCCGTAGAATGCTGGGAATGGCTGACGACGATTCTCCGATCAGCCAATTTGACCCCGCCAACGAAAAGCATCTCGCTCAAGGCGGCATATCGATTGGGGAGCGTACTTGAAACAATGTATCGCATGGCTGGTATTCGAAGCGAGCCTCCGATGACACGCTTTGTGGCTGCTCAATTGGGAGTCGATCACTACTTCGATATCTCGGCCGCCAAGGAACGACTCGGCTACAAACCAATCGAAAATCGGGACGAACGCATCGCCGAGTTGAATGAGTCTACGAGTGAAACAAACTGATAGCCGAAGGGCGATAGCCCCGGTTCTCGACGAATGTCGAGCAATTGGAAAACCGGGGCTATCGCCCAACGGCTAATTGGGTTGAAAAACACATACCGATGTGCTTACTACGTCAAAGCGGGATGCGAGAGTTCAAACTCCGTGATTTTCTTTTCGTGTTCGAGCGTCAAACTGATATCATCCAGTCCGTTCAACAAGCAATGACGTCGGAACGGCTCAACCACGAACGATGCCAAAAATCCTTGCGAATCGGTGACCGTGCACTTCTCCAAATCAACCGTGAGAATGTACTGTTCGTGAGCCCCAGCCCGACGAAACAATTCGTCTACTTGATCCTCGGTGAGTTGGATCGGCAATGTCCCGTTTTTGAAACAGTTGTTATAGAAAATGTCTGCAAACGAAGGGGCAATCACGGAACGAATGCCGTAGTCGTCGATCGCCCAGACGGCATGCTCACGCGACGACCCGTTGCCAAAATTGCGACGGGCGAGAAGAATCGCGGCGTTCTTGTTTCGAGCTAGGTTCAACTCGAAAGCGGGATTTGGAGTGCCATCTTCATTGAAGCGCCAATCAAAAAAAAGATACTGACCAAAGCCGCTGCGTTCGATTCGCTTGAGAAATTGCTTTGGAATGATTTGATCTGTATCGACATTGGCTCGATCCATGGCGGCGACGACGCCGGTTACTTTGGTGAATGGTTGCATGTTTTTCTGGGTGTGGTTTGTGTGATGGTATAAATAACGACGGGTAGCAACGACTGGTAGCATCGTGCAGCCGTAGACGTTATTTCTTATAGGTCCAATTCCGAATGTCAACGAACCGTCCTGAGATAGCGGCAGCGGCGGCCATAGCAGGCGAGACCAAGTGAGTTCTACCTCCTTTGCCTTGCCTACCTTCGAAGTTGCGATTGGATGTAGAGGCACATCGTTCGCCCGGCTCCAATCGGTCAGGGTTCATTGCCAAGCACATGCTGCAACCCGCCTCTCGCCAATCAAAACCTGACTCTCTGAAAATTCGATCAAGTCCTTCGGATTCGGCTTGGCGTTTGACTTGGCCGCTGCCTGGCACGATCATCGCATATACCTTGTCGCTCACCTTATAGCCTTTGACAACGTTCGCCGCTGCACGTAGATCTTCGATGCGTGCATTGGTACACGAACCGATGAAGACACGGCTGATAGGAACCTCGGTCAACGGAACGCCCGCTTTGAGCCCCATGTATTCTAGGGATCCTAATGCCGATTTGCGTTCTGTTTCATCGGCGAAATCTTTTGGATTGGGAACCGGCAAATCGATGGATATCACTTGGCCTGGGTTGGTTCCCCAAGTCACTTGGGGTGCGATGTCCTGTCCGCGATAAACGCTAACTCGATCGTAGGTCGCTCCTGGATCGCTCGGAAGTTGTCTCCAAAGTGCTTCCGCAGTCGCAAAGTCCTTGGGTGCGAATTCTCGACCTCGTAAATAGTCGAACGTGGTTTGATCCGGAGCAATCATACCAGCCCGTGCGCCAGCTTCGATCGACATGTTGCAAACGGTCATCCGCTCTTCCATGCTCAAACGGCGAATCACTTCACCCGTGTATTCAAGCACATATCCGGTACCGCCGGAGGTCGTCAATTGGCCAATTAAATAGAGAATGAGATCTTTGGCGGTAACGCCTGGAGCAAGTTGGCCATCAACTCGTAGTTCGTAGGTTTTTGGCAGGTACTGCAAGAGAGTTTGCGTTGCCAACACATGTTCAACCTCGCTGGTCCCGATCCCGAAAGCCAATGCCCCAAAAGCACCGTGGGTAGCAGTGTGCGAATCGCCGCAGACGATCGTCATGCCAGGCTGAGTGTAGCCGAGTTCCGGGCCAATGATGTGCACGATCCCCTGATTCACATCATTTAAATCGTAGAGCCGGATACCGGATTCTTTGCAATTGTTTCGAAGCGTATCGACTTGTTTCTTTGCGATTGGGTCGGCAATCGGTAACGCGCGGTTGCTGGTCGGAACATTGTGGTCGGGGGTTGCGATCGTTCGTTCTGGGCGACGAACCTGGCGACCCGCGAGACGAAGCCCCTCGAACGCCTGGGCGCTCGTAACCTCATGCACCAAATGAAGATCGACATAGAGAACCGTTTGCTTGCCCGATTCGCTTTGAACAGTATGGTTGTCCCAAATTTTTTGGAACATAGTGCGTGGCATTTTTGTGGCCGAAGTCATAGAAAGCGTTTTTTTAGAGGGTAATGAGGCAGAAATGTGACTGGAATGGAAAGGACAGACCGTCCGAACATTTGGCCCGGGGGTTTTAAGGTTACTTCCCTCCGGCTATTCTGTTGCATACTCACTTCTATTTTCCCTAATTGCCCATTTCAGGATAGTCGAAACGATGTCTAGCACCAATCCTTTGAATGAACGCGGCTCAGCTCTCGAAAATCAATTCTTTTCCCAACTCGACAACAAACTGTTGGAGGAATTGAAGATCAAAGAAGAACAGGATAATTTTATTGGCGAGTTTTCTCGCATTTCGGGGATCAAGGACACTAAAATCCTTGAAGCGATTTACAAAACAGGTGTTACGCCTCAATCGTTTACCGCGTTGCGAGTGTTTCCGTTGGTCGCCGTTGCCTGGGCCGATGGTGTGCTTGAGGAAGCGGAAAAAAGCACCATCAATACGCTCGCGGCGACTCAGTCGCTCACGAAACAAAGCCCAGCAGGGCAATTGCTTGAGAAATGGCTGGAAAAAAAGCCCACTTCCGACATGTTTGACACATGGGAATCGTACGCCAAAGCCTTGGTAGCGGCACTCCCAGCACATGATGCCGACGAACTCAAGAAAGCCCTCGTGAAAGAAATCCACACGGTCGCATCGTCGAGCGGCGGTTTGCTTGGCTGGGCAGCCATCTCGTCGGGTGAACACAAGGCTTTGAATCGAATCGAAGCCGCGCTCACCCGATCGTAACGCGATTTCCCGCCACTTTCCCCAAATATCCTCACCTTCTCGAATCCACGGAGACATTATGAAGTACGGCATGAATCTTTTGCTTTGGACCGGCGAACTTAACGAAAGCTTGTTGCCGACTCTCGAAAAGCTCAAAGCCATGGGTTACGACGGAGTCGAGATCCCGGTATTCAATCTCGACTTGGACTACGCAGCTTGGGGCAAGCGATTCGACAATCTGGGATTGGAACGAACCGGCGTCACGGTTCGAACTCCTGACGATAACCCGATCAGCTCCGATGCCTCCATTCGCAAAAAAGGTGTCGATGGCAACAAGAAAGCTCTCGACTGCTGCGCCGCGGCAGGGGTGCAAACCATCGTTGGGCCGTATCATTCCGCCCTCGGTTACTTCAGCGGTTCGGGCCGCACCCAAGACGAATGGAATTGGGGCATCGACAGCATGCGTGCTACTGCCGAACATGCAGGCAAAGTAGGGGTAATGCTGGGCGTCGAGCCTTTGAATCGATTCGAAGTTTATTTCTTGAACGCACAAGCGGACGCGGCGGAATTTTGCCGACAAGTGAATCATCCCATGTGCAGAATGATGTACGACACATTCCACAGCAATATCGAGGAAAAGAGCGTTACCAAAGCCATCCATGACATCAAGGATATGCTTTGCCACGTGCACATCAGCGAAAACGATCGAAGCACTCCGGGGCACGGAAATGTTCGCTGGAAAGAGAATTTCGACGCGCTGCAATCGATCGGCTACGACGGTTGGCTGGTCATCGAAGCCTTCGGATTGGCCTTGCCCGAACTAGCTGCTGCGACGCGAATCTGGCGGCGTATGTTCACGACGGAGCTACAGCTAGCAGAGCAAGGACTCCGGTTCATGAAAGATCAAGTCGAAATGCGAAAGAGTTCTCTTAGTTCTTAGTTCTTAGTTCTTAGTTCTTAGTCCTTAGTCCTTGGACTTACTTTGCGTCCGTTGGCTTGTCTTTCTTTTGCATGAACGGGATCGGCTTGAGCTCGATGGGCTTGACCGATTGCAGGTAAGCCAAAGTTGCTTTCGAGGCTTCTCCCCCGACCTGCGCATGGAAATGCAAACTGAACCCATGCGGTCCTTTTGCGTCGATGAGTGTCGGTTGCAATGTCAAAAACGCCTTAACCGCGTCCAATTGCCCGAGCATCGTAGCGCAAAAGAGATCGATCCTTGCTCCACGAGACAGCAACAGTTCGACAATGTCCTTGCGACCCATGTGGGATGCACCTCCCAATGCCGTTTCCCAGTCTCCTCCACCCCAATCGATTGCGGCATTGAGCAGTCCCGCTTCACGATCGAGGAGCTTGCTCACCATATCCAAATCCGAGTGGGCGTAAATAACGAAATCTTGAGCGAGTGCTCGGTTGATTTGCTGCTTCTTCCAGGATGGCTTGAACGATGGAGCATCATAGTCGCGTTCGAAGGGTGCTTCGACGGGACCACTCGGCACGGCGGCTTTGTCATCCCCCTGAGCCAGGACGGAACCCGCAGCAACCGCAGTTGCTCCAAACGTAAAACCAAAACTGCGACGACTGATGGACCCGACCATGATGATTCCTTGAATTTCAGAGTTATGAATACCAGGACACGAAGCAACCCTTCGGTGTGCTTTAACCGTTTATTTTTCTTTGCGATTCGCTTTTTTGCCGCCAGCTTTTCCTTGCACCGGCACCAAATCCTTGAATTCGCTCCCTGCCGTTATGTTTTGAATCAGGCGAGGGACGTAGCTATTGTAGCGTTCGTCGGGCGAGTCCCCATTGGGATCAAGCTTCAGGACGAAAGGATGCAGTGAATTGGCCCGATCGCCAAGGGCCTCAATGGCCGCCAGCGCAGACATCGAAACCAGTACACCGTTCTTTTGAGGCGAGGAAAGATCTCTCAACACGTTCAATGCGATAGCCGTTGTTGCGTCGTCGCCAAACATCCCAAGAGCCTGAGCAGCGACGATACGGACCGGTGATGCTTCGTCTTGAAGCGCGTTTTGGAGGGCTTCTTGATTCGCAGCGACCGCCGCTTGACCTCGCATAAGATGGCCAAGCGATGCCCACCATCGTACGGCACTATCGGAATCGTTTAATAGTTTTTTCAATTCGGCCAATGCGGCTGAATCGAGATTCGACGCAAGTTCTGCGGCCGCCACGATTCGATCCATCGGATACTTTGCATCGTTGCGCGCTAGTTCGTAAGGGGTACTGCCGACGGTTCGCGAATGCAGTTCTGCCTCCGGGAGAAAGCACACATCGCGAATCGATACGAGATGCTTGCGTTGAGCCGAGCGAAGTCGCTCCAGAGTTTCTTGGTGCTCCGAGTGACTGGCGAGATTGCGAACTTCGTCTCGATCGTGTTGCAGATCGTAAAGCTCTTCGGGCGGCTTCGGGACACGCCAGAAAATCGACTGCGCATCATTGGTCTTGCCTTCGTCGAATTGGGAACGCCAAACTCGAGTCGTCGGAGTTTCAAATTGGTATGCGACGCGTTGACCTTGCGAAACGTGCGGAAAATAGTTTCGAAGATAGACATAGCGCCCGTCGGTAACGCTTCGCACCAGATCCATCCGCTCGTCCATTCGCCCCCGTTCGCCGAAAAGAAAAGGCTGTGGCTCAGTCTGAAACGAACCTGCAAAAGCGTGCCCCTGCATCCAGGCTGGAGGTTCAATCCCGACAATGCTCAACAGCGTCGGTGCGAGATCGACAAAGCTGACCATCCGATCCGACTTGCCACCAGGTTGATACTCTTTCGGCGCGAGGTGTTTCCATTTTTCTGGAAAGAAGACCACCATCGGTACATGCAGTCCCGAGTTGCAAGGCCAGCGTTTGCTGCGAGGCATCCCGCTACCATGATCACCGTAGTAGAAAACGATCGTGTCTGCGGCCAGGCCAGCCGCTTCGATTTCCTTAAGGTGTTTTCCTGCATCTTCGTCCGCTTCGCTTACTTTGTCATAGTACTGAGCCCAGTCTTGGCGCACTTCCGGCGTATCGGGATGGTAGGCAGGCACGCGCATCTTGGCTGGATCCGCGACCTGTTTGTGCGGGCGTGTCCGGATTTGGCTTTCGTGGCTCTTGGTGCTGTTGAAGATTGCGAAGAAGGGCTGTCCTTCGGGTCGATTGCGCCAATGGGCCGTACCCGAGGAAGCGTTCCACAGTTGCTTAGGTTTTTGGACATTAAAGTCCTCTTTGCTGTTATTCGTGCAATAGTAACCCGCATCGCGAAGATACTGGGGGTAGAGTCTCACCGAGTCAGGCAACGGAACCATGGATCGCATGTGCTGACCACCGCTGCTGGACGTGTAAAGTCCAGAAATGATCACCGACCGCGCGGGAGCGCATACCGGAGCGACAGACCAAGCACGTTTGAAAAGCATGCCTTTGGCTGCCAACGCATCAATATTTGGGGTGCGAGCATTGGCGTCTCCATAGCACCCCATTTCCGGTCCATGGTCTTCGCTCGTTAGCCAAAGAATATTGGGTTTGTCGGCAGCAACGGATGTTGCGCACAGAATCAAACTCAGTCCAAGAACAACCGACGTACCTAGTGTATGGCTCATGATTTCTCAATGGGAGGAGGATAATTGACTTGACGTGCACCGCCTGAAAAACGAGCTTCAAGGAGGTCCACTGTCTTTCGATTTTCGAGCACGCAAAACGGTTCTGGAACGCCCGGCGAGCCCGGAACACTCGATAAGGCTTTAGAATCGCGAGGTAGCCATTTCACCACTTCCGATAATGGACCATGTTTTCGGCGCCAATATTTACGTCGCGGCAAATACCAGCTAACGTTTAGATTCATCGAGTAGACGGGACAGTGTTACCATCCGATTGCGGCTGATCGGCGACTTCGATGCAATGATTTGTTCGTTGCTTCGGTTGAACGATCGGACGTCCCGACGTAATCGCACGTTTACGAGCGGCTTCTACATAGGCATGTAGATCACCATTGTGTTCCGCCAAGAGCGCTTGGCGCGTAGCATGAATCTCGTCCAAAATCGGGTTAGATGTCATCGTCTGGGTCTCCGAGAAACTGAGCAGGAGTGCAAATCAAAATTCGAGGCAGTTGCAGATCTTCCAAGAGTCGATAGAGTCTTGGAAGTTCGGTTGCGTTCGCAATATGGCGGCAATTCTGCGTCAAAAGATATTCTACACCCGAAAGTACAGCAGAGGCTACATGCAAAGCGTCTAATTTGGCTTTCGGCGGCATCATGCATCCAGAAACACTCTTGTCAGCAATAGCCTCAATTTCAGGATCGGGCAACAAAAGACCAACATTTTGCAATGCGTTTAGCCTTCGTTTGGCCGCATCTGGATCACCTCGAGATGCTTCATCAATTACAAATTGTGACGTCACCAATTGGTACTTCGGTGCTTCCGATTCGAGCCAACGTCTCGCTTGGTCCTGCAAGACCGCAATAGCCGGGATTTTGCTCGGCCATGCGGTCGCGTGACTGATGATTGACGTTTCGATGTAAACGGTATCCATGTCCGCATTCTATCGCAACGAACGAACAACAATCTATCCCAACTGGAGCGAAGCGGAACGGAGGGATAAGTCATCTGTAGGACTCTTTCATTCCCAACTCCAATCTGGTTTATCCCCGCGCTTTCCTGTGTCCCTTTGCGTTCCAGCTCCACGTCATTCCCGCGCAATAACCCAGTCATCTCGCGCACACCACTGGATTCCCGCCTGCGCGGGAACGACTTATCGCAAAAAGGAAAAGGGACACAACATGTTTTCGGGTAGGTGGTTGCAAATCGGTTTTGAGATGGGAACCACCCCCTCACAAATGTGCTGTGTCCCATTGCGTTCCGCTTTTTTACGCCTCGATATATTCAGCAATCGAAGTTGGCTCTGGAATCGGCAATCCATCTTCACGCATACCGTCTAAGTGCATGCGAATTGCATCTCGCATGCGTTCTTCAACTTCGGTTTGAGTTGCCCCAGTTGCGACACAACCCGGCAAGTCGGGCGAAAACGCTGACAAGTTATGTAGTGTTTTTTCAATGACGATTAAGTATTTGGTTTGCATGCATCTAGTCCTTGAGTCCAGCTTGCCGCAGGATGCTGTTCATTGTACCGGGAGCAAGGTCATCTTTTGGATGCCCGGCAACGGTCACCCTACCAGTCTTAGTGGGATGTTTGTACTGCCTATGGCTGCCTTTTTGAGCAACCATGATCCAACCGTTGTCTTCGATTATACGCAAAACTTCTCGAACAGTCACTACTCTGCTTGCCTTAGGTTATTCGGTGGAATTCTGGTTGAAATTGGACAAATGAATAGTAATCTATCCCAACCAAAGCGGACGGATAGATTACCCGTTGAACTGTGCCGATTTGCCGTGTCTGAGTAATGGTGACGCGTTAGACTATTCAGCGATATGCATTACAATACCCTATCCATTGCGATACGGCGGTCCAATTGCAAAAGGATACCAAATGTCAACAATATCCGTGAATCTGCCAGACTCTGTTATGTTCGAAGTTGCCCAGCGCGCTCAAAAGAACGGGTTTTCCGATGTAGGTGAGTTTGTCTCGCAAATGATCGCCCAGATCAACGAACGACAAACACAAGTCGAAATGCTCGCGATTGAGGGAATCGAAAGCGGTCCAAGCGAACCCTGGAATACGGCAGAAATCGAAGCAATCAGGAACGATCTCCGGTCGAAGCGCGGCAGCTAAATGACGGCCCGAAAAGTTCCTTTTCGTAGACGCCTTGCAGTCGACGACATCGCCGCGCATTCACAGCGGATTGCCGAAGACAATTTTGACGCTGCCTTGCGATTTCTCGACGCAGTTGAAGCGACCGTCGAACTGCTCTGTCAGTTCCCTGAAGCGGGAGGCGGAGGTTCCACAATCGCATGATGAGATACACTTGCGGAAATCTCTGGGATCTCCCGGTTCTCGCGATTGAAGTTTCTACGCATGCTCAGGTTCTTCGACTTCGCCGAGCCATTCCATCGCTCGCCAATATCGCGATGGATCATTTTGCCTTCCCGCAACCAGACAGTGTCGGCACTCGGTATGGGTAAGGAACGGAGTTCAATAGCTTGCCTGCGCAACCCTCTGTTGTGACTACACCCATGACGTCACCGCCATCGGCGTACAACTCGAGGCCAAGGTGATTGGCTAAATCTTCTTTGGTGGACTCTTTCATTCCCAAATCTAATCCGGTTTATCCCAACGCTTTCCTGTGTCCCTTTGCTACCCTTCCCAAATGTGCTGTGTCCTTCATCGCCGAATCGAATACGATCCTCGATACGTCTTCGAGCAGGAGATCGTCGAATGAGGATTCTGTTAGCAGCAAAGCGGCGCTCTCACATAGCCACGAAGTGGCGAAAGGTTATAGCCATGGGCGTAAGCCCATGGAACATCGAGGACACAACGCGAAGTCCCGAAGGGACGAAAGGAACTCGGACATTCGCTTCCCCTTTCCCCCCTTCGGGCAACGCTGTGAAGCATTTTTTCCTGCGTTTCGCTACCACTGGCTTTATGCCAGTGGGGCGATAATTGGTGGCTACTAGCCGCAGAGACGGGCCATGGCTCTCCACCGGTTTCATACCAGTGGAAGCAGCGTTTTTCGGATCCAAACGTTGCTTCCACCGAGTAAACTCGGTGGAGAGCCCGAGCCGAGGGCTTTTGCCTGTAGCTACCAATTGTTGCTTCCGTCGGGGCAAGCCCGAACGGAAGGCTTAAATTCAAATAGCGTTCCATTTCATTGACGAAAATGCCTCACAGCGTTGCCCTTCGGGGCTCCCCCGTTGTTCGTGCTACCGAATCCAT
>JAIPFP010000196.1 GCA_021736575.1 Pirellula sp.
GGACTTACACCCTCCCGTTTCGACGCCTTCAAAGGCGCACTAGCAGGCAGTTTCCAACTGCCGTCCGCCTCATCCCTTAGTTCCGCTTGGCTATTGAACCGTGGCGCGTGCTTCTTGGTGAGCAAGCAACAACTCCGAGGAACGCGAATTCGGCTCGTGTTCGCAAGTAACGATCAGATCCATCGATACAGACCACCTGCCTTCGGAATCTCCTTGCACACACCAGTGAGGCATTACGCATACAGACTGGTGCACCAACTCAAAGCCACCTTCGCTCTGGCTAACTGTTTCGATTGGGAATCCCCATAAACCTGACGGTCGGTTTGATGTCCACTGAACATTGACGCCAAGCCATTGATCGATCAACCCCAGATAGTCTGCCGATTCGAGGTTAAGAAAGGTCCCTAGATGCCCCATTCGCTCACATTGCGAATCGTAAAAGAACCGATCCTCGGCATGCGATGGCAGGCCTGCAAAATTAAACTCGACAGCAAACTGGAATGGACGGCCTGGAGGCAAGCCCTCAATCAAATAGGTCACTTCTAGAGCGTGACTGCCTTGGAATAACGTCACTCCCTTGGTGATTGTGAGCGGAACACCCCACGCATTTCCATGACGGCATAGTTGGACCTGGACTTTACCGGTGCCTCGCCGAAGCTTTGCATCGTAAGGCAACGATGCAAAATCACCGCGTTCTATGGCTGTTCCGCGTTGCACCTCTTCCGCTGAAATATTCGGATCGAAGAAATGATCGACAAGCGACTTTCGAGGAACCAAATCATATTGCAATCGCTTCTCAAGCCCTTGTTGCTTAAAGACAACGCGATCGTGAATACTGGCCGTTTCGCTTGTCGATTGACTTTCGCCGGCTCTCACTTTGGCATGATACGGTTCAGGACGTCGTTGCAGCGTCGCGAGCAAATTGTGCTCGATGCCGCGCACATCCAATTCATACAAAATGCCTCCCTTGGCAGGCGCGAAGTATCCTATTAATTGATCGTTAGCCAGTCGAATTTCCGGGAACAGATCCTTGTTGTAGTCTTCGGTGGTGACATCGACCCACTCGCCGTGTCGACCATTGGCTCGTTCGATCAGATTGTCCGCTGCAATTAACTCGCGATAGGTCGCATTGCGCAAATGCGGCAAGTAAATGCCGCCGAATGCACCGTGCCAATAGGGACAATTGCATTGAGCGCGATAGAGATGATCTTCGGCTTGCGGCAACAAGGATTTGTCTCCGCTGCCGCGTCGAGCAAACTCCAAACTGCGGCTCACCTCAAGCATGCGGCAGTACATTTCGTTGGCTTCCGAATACTTGATCCGAAAGTTCCTCCAGAATCCACCCCGAACAAACTGTTTGATCTTCGGCCAACGCTCGTCGTTTTCCAAATCATGAACGACAGACTCATAGGACTCATGACGCTCGACGGGCAACGCCCATTCGGTCATTTCACGATAGGAGCAGTCAGGTAGATACACGGAGCCAGATGGAGGAGTTTCAGTGATGACTTCGGCAGGTGTCAACGTGCTTAGCCAATCGCGATTTTCCGTGAGTAAATCAAAGAACTGCCTTAGCCAACCTCTTTCGTACACGTGTTCTTTGGTGTTGGGCCACGTTCCAAATTTTTCGCCATCATCGCCAAAGAGTAGCACCGAACCCGGGGCTCGTTCCGCGACCTGTTTGCAGTAGGCAATCGTGTCGGCGGGGGGGGCAAACGGAAGCAAGTATCGAAGTTTTTCACTTCCTGGAAAGACACGAAGTACATGCCCGTCATCTTCGGTCAAAAAGTAGTTTGTTAGTTGTGCGTCTGTCCATCCCGCAGAGCGAAAATGAAAGTCGTCCAGGATCGTATATTGCATTCCAGCTGGAACAATATCGCGAGTAAGTTGACTTTCCCATACACGCTCCGGCATCCACATACCAGAGACGGGAGTATCGAAGCGAGTTTGAAGCCAACGCGTGTATTTCGTGATCTGTCCGATGCGATCACGACTTGGAATCATGGTCAAAATCGGCTCGTAAAATGGACCGCCCACGATCTCGATTCGCCCGGCAGCTACAAGGGCTTTCACTCGATCCAAGTACTCTGGATGTTGGTCCGCCAACCACAACATCAATGGCCCAGAAGTATGCAACGCCAACTTCAGATGTTCGTAAGGTTCGAACACGTCTAGAAATGGAAGATAACTGTCTTGGTATGCCTGTTCAATGACTCCGTCGAAGTTGCCAACAGGTTGATGGTTGTGCAATACAATGCAAAGTCGAAGCGTATTTTTCATGGGTACCAATTCAATCGGGCGCACGGGCTACCGGAACCTTAAACTAGCATGCAAGCGTTCGGGCAAGCTTTGCTAACGTGTTTTCTGATTGCAGAGTCGGCAAAACGGTTTCAGACCAATCAAGAACATTCTGCAAACCGTCCCAGACCGCCCAAATCCTACCCTCTAACCCTGCTTTTCAACCTATGTCAACTTACTCGATTGAGTCAATGATCATAGAGTCTTACTCAATGACTTGATTGTCAATCTGCTCGATGTGTTCATTCATTCCGCTAGACGAATCTGAGTAGGTGTTACCCATAAGTTGTGGATCGCTCAGAATCGAACCGACTCGGCCATGTTTCATGTCCATCCGCGGCGTTCTTGACCCAAATGCAACGTAGTCCTCTGTATAGGGTGAGCAGCAAAGGCTGCAACCGCTCGCGGAACACGCCAGTATCAAAAGGAGACCTGCAATGGTTAGGATTCTTTTTGGATTCATGTCGAACTCATGCTCTTTTAAATTCAAACGCATAATTCAATGCAAGCAAAACCAACGGCAAGTTTGTCGCCTATTTTTTCGGCTACTAAACTTGCTATCGGACGCGAGGAGCTGTGCAGTTTAGGTAGAGTTTCCGCTTTGCGAGACATTTTCCGTTCGCGTTGACAGGACGAATGGTTCAGGTTCTAGCGATTAAACGCCGAAGAACCAGTAGGCGAGGAATCGAATTGGAAGGCAACTTCAAGCAGCGAGACACGAAGTGAAACAGCGCGGTCAAGTGCAACACGTAAAATCGAAGCCATCTCGGGAAAAAGCTTGGTGGGTCTGTCTCATCGCTGCACTTTCGTTTTGCCTTTGGATGTCCAACTTCTTACCGGTGCAAAGGGTTGAATACCAGCTAACTACGAATGTTGCTATCTCTCAGCACCGTTTGCCTTACTTAGAACGGCTTCAGGCGAACGGAACCGCACCGGAGACGGGTGCAATTCCTTTCTCGATCACGGAGATTAAGCTTTCCGAGTCCGAGTTGATATCGCGAACAAACTCAGAGCTTTGTTCGGCTCGAATCACGCTCAAGCTTTTAGAACGTAGCCAGGTTAAAAATGTGGAGCATATTCTCGATGCGTTAACGACACCCAATTCGGATACAGACGAATGTGTTTCGTTCGCAAATCAATTGCGCAAAGAACGCTGGTTTCTTGAAGCGAGTCTGCATAGCCTTAAGCGACTCGAACTTGATTCGGAGCGAGAAAAGAACGCGATCGATACAGAGGCGCTGGCGGACCGCAGTTCCTCCAAGCTGGCGGACGCCAATGCTTCCGGGTCCAACTCGGATTCGACCAGCAAACCACTTCGACTGATCTCGTTTGTCTCGCGACCCTCGAACGAAGATTCGAGGGTTGAACTAAGAGGCCAGCTACAAAGCATGACTCAATCTCGGTCCGAAACGGTGGATTCGATGAGGCTGACTTTAGAACGCCTAAAAGCAAAGTCGCGTGGCTTTCTCTCTTTGACAGGCTCGCCTCGCATTGTTCCGCTGGTCCATGCACTTACCTTGTTTCGTTTTTGCGTTATATGCGTACTTTGTATTTGCGTGTGGTTGATCTCCATGTGGTGGGTCCGCCCTGTGCCGGTGAAGTCAAAACAACTTCCTCGCAACGAACCAAAAACCGCTACCCTCACGCTCAGTCAACCTCCACAACATCGAAACGCTTCCTTGGCTCTCAGCAAAACGCTTGGGTGGATGCAGTCCGCAGGCATTCCGTACCTGGGAGCGGTGCAATTTATTCGCGATGAATCGAATATGGATGGGAATGTTGGTGCTGCGAGCCTTGCGAGTGGCATGCGGTCGACGCAAGAGCAAGGTCTAGAGATAAGTACGGATCTTAACATTCTGACGCCACCATCGGAGTTCATCGGGCTTCGGTTTTTGCGAAGCGCTGGTAACGGTTCATTGGTTTTATGGATTGGCCTGTTCGCAGCCAGACTTGTTTTCGATGCTTCTTGGCGGGAGTTAGCATCGGTCGCTCCGTTGGCAGCCGTTTCCAGAATGATCGTCGGCATTCAATAGCGTGGAGACTTTAAGCGAGCGACAGCAAGATATACCCGTAAAACAGGCTGCTAGCCTGTGCTTTTTAAACTATTACAGGCGGGCAGCCTGTGCTACGTCGTAGTCTTTGGTCTGCCGATCGCCTTAGCTATGCTTGGGGTTCATAATTAGGCTAAGAATTTCTGCTCTCGACGATAGGTTGTCTCGAAAAACTCCACGCATGGCGCTTGTTACGCACATACTGCCAGATTTCCGGATCCCTCGCATCGTCATGCAGGAATGGCTCGCTTCGACCATCACAACCACTCCGCGAGCTCTGAGCTCTTGCTCCATCATGTTTGCGATCGCCTCGGTCATCCGCTCTTGAACTTGTGGACGCCTGGCAATCTCATCGACGATCCTTGCCATTTTGCTCAATCCAACAACTTTTCCGTCAGGCAGATAACCAACGTGAGCCCTGCCATGGAATGGTAACAAGTGGTGTTCGCACATGCTTTGAAATTCGATGTCCTTCAAAAGTACGATCTCGTCGTAACTTTCAGAGAAGACACGCTTTAAATGAATGCGAGGGTCCTTGTGAAGACCGGAAAATACTTCGGCGTACATCCGAGCAACACGAGCTGGCGTCTCAAGCAATCCCTCGCGATCCGGGTCCTCGCCGACGGCTACCAAAATTTCGCGGACGGCTCGTTCTATTCGTTTATGATCCACAGGAGGTTTTGTTTCTTTGATTCCGATTGCAAGGCCCGGGCGATGAGCCACTACTGAATCCGAACCTTCGCTTGGAGGAAGGCCCGAACCATTACTTGTTGATGAATCCGTAATCATAATTTAAATCTGAAAATTGAAAACTCGTGAAACGGCAAGGCTGAGTCCAGAGATCAGGCTTGTCGGTGGTTTCCGGGAATTGGAAAAGATTGTAGAACGCATGAGTAGGGAAACCGTGAGTTTCTGCATTTGATCACACGGACCCGTTTGCAACTGTTTCGACACAGCCGACAAAAGTCAAAGTAGTAAGCACATTCCATGTGCCGTCCACCCGGAATCCAGGCAAAAGCATGCCTGCGAATGGCACGGCGGAGCATGCCTGCACCTTTTGTCCGCTGCGTATGTTTCACCGATCAATATTTCTCACCCCAGAAGGGCTCTATGAACACCCCAAAGCCGGACGTTTCTCTCCGTGATTTTCAGCAGCTCGTTCACACGATGTATTACGACAAAGACGTAGAACGAGGCACTTCTGGCACTTTTATGTGGTTGATGGAGGAAATTGGCGAATTGGCGTCCGCTCTGAGGGCAGGGGACGATCGGGAAAATTTGGAGGAAGAATTCGCCGACGTTTTCGCGTGGCTAACAACGATTGCCAACGTTGCTGGAGTCGATTTGAGCGCTGCACTCCAAAAGAAGTACGGAGGCGGTTGTCCTGGTTGCGGGCGATTTGCCTGCGAATGTCCGTTTTCCGAAAAGCCTTAAGTCGAGTTGCTGATGACACTGACTTTGTTACAAAAACACAAAGACTCAACTTCACCTTTGAATTTCTCGACGTAAACCCTTACAATTGGTGGGGCTCTGATCCGACTGAACCTGTTTGCGCCGAGGCAGCCGACCTAGAAGCAAATCGCAACGGCCTTGCAACCCTAGCTTTGGAACAAGATTCATGGACTCAATCAATCGTCAAATCGCCCGCGCAAGCCGACTGCTTTGGACCCAAACGATTCTCAACATCTTATCGCGGTGTTTGATCCTGGCTTTTTCGATTTGCTTTGTCGCCCTGCTAGTCCCGAAAATCTGGTTTTTGCCCTATACATTTAACAGTTGGAGCCTGATCTGGCTCAGCGCGTGCGGCGGGGCAGCAGCCTTAGTTACAGGTATCATTTCCTTCTATTATCGTCCGAGTCGACTTCACTCCGCCATCGAGTTGGATCGCCGTTTTGGCCTGCGTGAGCGAATCAGCAGTGCGATGCAACTTGATCCGGAAGCACGGCAAACCGCCGTTGGTGACGCATTGCTCAAAGACGCGGCCGCCAAAGCCGAACGCATCGATGTTCGCGATCACTTCCCCGTGAAAACATCGCCCCAAACACCTTGGGTACTCCTTCCCTTGCTGTCGTGCATTGCCCTCTTTTGGGTACCCGACGCTGAGCTTCCTGCCATCGCAAAGCTTCCTGGCAAGGCCGCTGAACGATTAAACAACATCAAGAACCAAACCAAACCCATTCTGGCTCAAATCAAGAAACAGCGTGAAGCCTTGGAGGAAAAAGGTTTGCAAGATGCAGCCGACGAATTTAAGAGGCTTGAAAAGAAACTGGAAGATCTTCAAAAAACGAATACTCTCGATTCCAAAAAACTCCTCTCCGATTTCAATGAAATAAAAAAGGAGATGGAGCAGCGCAAAGAATCGCTCGGTGGAGCCGATAGCCTCAAAAAAGCGCTAGACTCACTCAAGAACTTAGACAAAGGACCGGCTGAGAAAGTCGCCGACGCCCTTAAGGATGGAGACTTCGACAAAGCGGGTAAAGAACTCGAAAAAATGCTTGAACAGATGAAATCAGGCAAGCTGAACGACGAACAAAAGCAACAATTGGCTAAACAACTAGAACAAATGCAAAAGGCCATCGAGAAATCACAAGAACAACAAAAACAGGCAATCGAGGACGCTTTGAAGGAGCTCGCCAAGGCCGAAAAATCGGGAGATATGGATGCAGCCGCAAAAATGCAAAAGAAGCTTGATCAGTTGAACGCGAATGCAAAACAATCCAAAGCCGCACAAGCCGTGAAGGCACAAATGAAAAAGGCTCAAGAAGCCATGGAAAAGGGAGACGAGCAAGGGGCCCAGCAAGCCCTCGAGGAACTTCAAGCGGAACTTGCCGAGATGGCAGACGATGAAGAAGCTCTTCAGGAAATGGAGAGCATGATGGAGGATCTGCAAAACGCAAAGAAAGCTTCCGCATGTGCTGAATGCAACGGTGATGGATGCGGAAAATGCAATTCGGACAAAAAAGGCAAGGACAGCAAAAACTCAAGAGGCGAAGGCAAGGGGGCGGGTGATCGTGAAGAAGAAGAGACGGACTACAAGAACTTCGATTCACAAGTCCGCGAGCAAATGCGAAAGGGCGAAACCGTCTTCGGTGGTAAAGTCGGAGGCCCGAATCGCAAAGGTACAACAAAAGAAGAAGTTCGTGACGCAGTCCTCAATGCAACCCCAGACGATCCCGATGCGATCGAGAATATGACGCTACCCAAAGCCCAACGCGACCAACAACGCGACTACTTCAATTCGATCCGCGACAAATAATACTCAAGTAAGCTCTCCACCGAGATTGACTGCGTGGCAGCCAGACAGCGTGGCTAAGCACATCCGCATATGTTTTTCAACCCAATTAGCCGTTGGGCGATAGCCCCGGTTTTCCAATTGTTCGACATTCGTCGAGAACCGGGGCTAGCGCCCTTCGGCTATCAGTTTGTTTCACTCGAAGACTCATACCGATGTGCTTAGCAGCCAGAGCCTGAAGTGGAGTAAGAGTCCAGCTTGCGATGAATCACGGATGGCAAGCTGGACGCTTACCCACTTTATGGTGCAATCGAACGGTAATTCGATTATTCTATGCTCCTATGCCATTGTCGTTTCGCACACTTCAGGATCTAGCAAGTTATGATTCGAAACTGCCCTCTCACTTGTTTCGCAATGCTTTTAGCATGGTTTTGCGGGAACTCCTTCGACCGAATATTTGCGCAAGAGTCAGCGACAAAACTGCGCTTTAATCAAGATATCCGCCCAATCCTGTCCAGTGCCTGCTACCGATGCCATGGCATGGACGCCAAAACGCGTGAGGCCGATTTGCGTTTGGATACCGCCGAGGCTGCACGGACTCCACGCGAGGGTGGCAAGGTTGCAATTGCACCGGGTAAACTCGACGAAAGCTTGATCTGGTCCAGAATGATGTCGAGCGATCCGGACACGGTAATGCCTCCACCAACCTCAAACCGGCAGCTCAGTGAATCGGAAAAGAAAACCATCGCTACTTGGATCGAACAAGGTGCGCCTTACGAAAAGCACTGGTCATTCGAACCTATCGTCGCCCAAAAAGATGCGCAATCATCGATTGATGAGCTGCTCGCCTTGGAACAAAAACGAAAAGGACTCTCCGCCCAAGCACCAACGGATGCAATAACACAAGTGCGTCGCCTAGCCTTTACCTTGACAGGTTTGCCGCCGAGCTTGAGCGATGTCGAGGGTTTCGTCGCGGATCCCTCCGATGCGAACTATCGCAAGCTCGTTGACCAGTATCTTGCCTCGTCTGGCTTTGGCGAGGAGATGGCCAAGCATTGGCTCGATGTTGCCCGTTATGGCGATACGCATGGCTTGCACTTGGACAACGAACGGCAAGCATGGGCATATCGCGATTGGGTCGTTGATGCGTTCAATGCAAATATGCCCTTCAATCAATTCACCATCGAACAGTTGGCTGGCGATTTACTCCCCAACCCAACTCAATCTCAATTGGTTGCCACCGGCTTCAATCGATCGAATGTCACTACGAGCGAAGGGGGGGCTATCAGCGATGAGTTTCTCTTTCGCTACGCGGTCGACCGAACGAGCACCACCATTCAAGCATGGCTTGGGTTGACAGGTGGATGCGCCGTTTGCCACGACCATAAATACGACCCAATTAGCACCCGCGAGTTCTATTCCATGTACGCTTTTTTTTACAGCGCGGCGGACCCTGCGATGGACGGGAACGTCAACACAACACGTCCGTTTTTACCTCTTCCGACGGACGAGCAATCCAAATCCTTAGAACAAGCCAAGCAAAAAGAATCGCAGTCGCTGGATAAACTGGTCCAAGCGGCACAAGACAAAGAGAACATTGCGATCGAGTTGCAGACCACTGCCAAATCGAACCCGACCGGTCCGTTTACGTCGATTTGGTTGGATGATGATTTTCCCGTTGGTGCTGCGCTTCGCAACACATCACGCAATGAACCCGTTTGGAATGACGATATCAACTCTCCTATGGGGAATCGATCGTTGCGACAAGAGTTTGGACACAAGTACGAGCAAACCATGACAGGCGGGCTTAATCCACGTTGGATTCCAGAGCAAGGAAGCCTTAAGGTCTGGATGATGACGGATCGCAAGGAGCCTCCCATCGCTGCATTTCTCGAAGTAAAGACAGACGGAGGCACCAAGCGATGGGTTTGGTGCGACAAGCCTGAGGATGCGCGGATGGTCGATGCGGGTCCGGAGCGCGTTATCGGTAAGTTGCCCCAGCCCGGGCGATGGACAGAATTGACGATTCCTCTTTCTGATCTTGCGGTTGGCAAAAAAGTAAATGAGATCAAACTGGGACTCTTTGGTGGCGTCTGCTATTGGGATGGTTTGGTTTGCACGGGCAACCAACGCGCTGAGGACCGATTGACATCGGAGGTTAACGCGTGGTGGTCGGGTGTTAAGGGGACCGATGTGCCACTTGCTACCGGCGAACTGGCAAAGGCCATAAAAGAAGGCCCCGATAGCGAGTTGGGAAAGAAGAGCGCTGACGGCGTGGCCACATTCTTCCGAACCTATATCTCCGAAGCGGCTGCCCCTGCGGTCCTGCAGGCAAGACGCAAATGGCAACTGGCCAAAATCGAGCGATCGAACATAGAAAGCAAGATTCCCGGCACTTTTATCTTTAATGATCAGTCAAAGCCGCGTGAAACATTTGTGATGATGCGAGGCCAGTACGAGCAAAAGGGAGAAAAAGTGACGCCAAACACTCCGGCTGTGTTGCCGCCCCTTGTTCTGCGAGCAGACGTTAGTTCGCCCAATCGATTGGATCTAGCACAATGGCTCGTTTCCAAAGAGCAACCGCTCACGGCTCGTGTTATCGTCAATCGTTTTTGGCAGCAAGTGTACGGAGTAGGCTTGGTCAAAACGAGCGATGACTTCGGCTCTCAAGGAACACCACCGACCCATCCTGAACTCTTGGATTTCTTGGCGGATCGATTTAGGGCTGGCGGCTGGGATATCAAACAACTGATGCGTGAATTGGTGAGCACGGCTGCCTTTCGTCGATCTGCTGTCGTGACCCAAGACGCCTGGACCATCGATCCGGAAAATCGTTATCTCGCGCGCGGACCTAGGATCCGTTTGGATGCGGAACAAATACGAGATAATGTGCTTGCCGTCAGTGGATTGCTAAATCGAAAGCGCGGTGGTCCAGGTATCAAAGGTTACCAACCAGGGAACATCTGGGAACCGGTCGGGTACGGCGACTCGAACACGCGTTATTACATTCAGGATCATGGCGATGTTCTGTATCGACGAAGTTTATACAGCTTCATCAAACGCACTGCACCGCCGCCGTTCATGAGCAATTTCGATGCACCCAACCGAGAGATGTTTTGTTCGCGTCGCGAACGTAGCAACACACCACTTCAGGCCTTGCAATTGATGAACGACGTTCAGTATGTGGAAGCAGCTCGCGTTCTCGCCGAACGTATTTTAAACGATTCAACCGTTAAACCGTCCGATCGCATCGCGTTTGCGTTCCAACAAGTCTTGTCTCGCAAACCCACCAATTCCGAGCAGCAAGCGATTGAGCGAGCCTTGTCGCAATTTCAATCTCGGTTCGACGGGAACGTGGACGATGCCAATCGTTTGATTGCCGTCGGAGAAAAACCATTCGATTCCAAATTGCCACCCAACGAGCTTGCGGTGTATACACTCGTTGCCAATCTAGTGATGAATTTGGATGAGGCGGTCAATCGGAATTAGTTTCGGTCCAAAAGTTTTTGCACTGTGCGCCAAGTTCGGCATTTACTCGATCTAACACATGTTAAATTACTTGCACTATCTCAACTCGCGTTATAGCTCCAGCTCGCGAACGCATGTTGCGACCATCAGGACGTGGACGCGAAACAGAGCTACAGAGCTACTGCTCTTGAGTTTGCTGATTTTGCCATTTTTTGACATCCAAGCGATTTGTTTTGCGGAGGATGCGGCTGGCGACGAGGCTTTCTTTCAGGAACGCGTTCGACCGATCTTGGAATCAAAATGCTTTGCATGCCACGGCCCCAAGATTCAAAAAAGTGGCTATCGCCTGGATGCCCGAGAGGTCGCGATGGCAGGTGGCGATCAAGGCGAGCCACCGATCGTACCTGGAAAAAGTTCGGCAAGCCCGCTCCTGAAGTTCGTATCGGACTCAAACTCGGACATGGCTATGCCACCCAAAGATAGCAACCTGCCTCGACTGACAACGGAAGAAATTTCTTACCTACAAAGATGGATTGATGCAGGTGCGTTGTGGCCCGATTCGGCCAACACCAAAGTGGATGACCCGTTGAAATGGTGGAGCTTTCAACCGCTTCCTAAATTGGAACCTGCTATCGATCGCTCGCAAGCCATCGACCACTTCGTGAAAGTCCAGCTTGCTGGCACAGGATTGACGACGTCGCAGCCAGCAGATTCTCGAACTTTGGCGCGTCGCCTCTATTTTGATCTGATTGGGCTGCCCCCTAAACCCGAGGAGCTGGACGACTTTGAACGCGAGTCAAGCGTCGATGCCGAGGCGGCGCTCAACCAACTCGTCGAGCAATTGCTTGCTTCGCAACGGTATGGCGAGCGATGGGCGAGGCATTGGCTCGACGTGGTGCACTACGGCGATACGCACGGGTACGACAAAGACAAACAGCGACCGAATGCTTGGC
>JAIPFP010000197.1 GCA_021736575.1 Pirellula sp.
GCATGGACCGCAGTCTTCGTCGGAAAACACTGGATACGCTGAGCGAGCTCAACGCCATCCAAGCCCAAGAACTCGGCCACCCTGAGACACAAACGCGGATCGCACAATACGAACTCGCATATCGCATGCAGACAAGCGTCCCGGAAGTCATGGACATTTCACGCGAGTCACAAGAAACGTTGGATGCCTATGGTGCCAAGGTGGGGGCCGCGAGCTTGGCCAACAATTGTTTGCTCGCCAGACGATTGGTCGAGTCAGGCGTGCGATACGTTCAGCTCTTTGATTGGGGATGGGATTTCCATGGGACAGGGCCGTCGGAAGATATCCGAGATGGATTGACCAAAAAATGCGAAACGATGGATCGCCCCGTGGCGACGCTCATCAAGGACTTAGAACAACGCGGCATGCTCGATGAAACGTTGGTCGTTTGGGGCGGCGAGTTTGGCCGAACGCCGTTTCGCGAAGGCCGCACCGCAGTGGGTGCCCAGCTCGGACGCGATCACTATCCCGATTGCTTTACTATGTTTATGGCCGGCGGAGGAACCAAAGGTGGATTCGACTATGGAAGTACGGACGAACTTGGGTTCTCGATCGTTGACAAACCAGTGCATGTCCATGATCTGCAAGCGACTTGGTTGCATTTGCTTGGTTTCGATCACACCAAGCTAACGTTTCGCTTTCAAGGTCGAGACTATCGGCTCACAGACGTTCATGGCAAAGTCGTAACGGAACTAATCGCATAAGCGGACTGACGCCATCATCTATTGTTGTTCTTTCCCTAAAAGACTTTTTCGATTCAATTCTCAGGTCTTGTAGGCGATTGCGGAACGGGCGAAACGGCGTCCTTTAGGGCTTGGAGTGAAAGTTTTTGAGTGTCGATATAACTATTTACGGCGTTTCGCAAGGACAACAGTATTGCTTGGTCTTCTTTTCCTGGACTTGCAGCCAACGCCCGCTGTAGCTCGCTGACTTGGCGTTCTAGCTCCTGCGACTTACTGCGAGACTCTTCCAGCTCTCGCGACTTCCTTTCGTTTTCAATTGTTTTCTCTTGCATCGCTTTCGCTTTGTCGTTGATCTGCCTTTTCAGTTCCATGGCGTCTTCGTTTAGCCTCTTCGTACTCGCGCGCAGTTTCTCAACTTCCAAGGTCTGACTTACCGCATACCAAACCGTTGCCAACAACGCAAATAACAATAACGTTGAGAGCACCTGTAGCAGCGAGGATGATAGCAGCGAAGATGATTTCCATTGCGATGGATTAGCTCGATTGGTTGTCGATAAATTTTGTCGAGCGGTGGATTTTAGATTGCCGGTAATGTTGGCAAAATCAGGCATCACACTTGATACGCCCAAGCTCGAATCAAAACCGACGGCACGGAACGATGCCTTTGGTCCGACGATTATGCGCCCTGAATCTTTCTGGAGAGCGATCGAGAGAAACTCTTCTTGCGTGTTGGGCAGTCGCACCGATCCGGGCCAGACCTCCGCAATCATCTGTTCCAGAGTCTCGGTTGCAGAAGTGATCCAAATTTCCATGCAAATGCTAATTCGTCCGTTAGGATCTCGAGGATCGGTAGCTATGCGTGCGATCAACGGAGGATGACTTCGATCAACCGCGATTGCAACGACGTCCTCGCTGGTTGTTGCGTTCCACTGAAAACTGGATGCGAGCGTTTGAACGCGAGCGAGTGTAGCTGGATCGCCTTGAGCAGGCAGGACTTCAAAGCCGTACTCACCTCGCTCGGGAACGATTCCGTAAATGTAATCCGCTTGCCTCACCACTTATCCCCCGGTAACAGATAATCCGAGATGGCTTGAAGCTTTTCGGCGGATAGTTCTTCGCATTCAAACGTGATTTTAAAAGGTGGCCGAGTCTTTGTGAAATCGTTTGAAAGCCAGCCTATGCCCGCAGCCCATCGGTTCGGAGTACTACTCTTGGCAAGCATCAGAATTGCAATGGGTGATGTATCTTCAAAGTAGGCTAGGTCGTGATTGATGCCGTCGTAATTGACCAATGTTACTTTGATACTTTGGCCCGACTTCCAATAGACTGGGAATTTGCGATCCCAGTTTTTCTCGGTGACATCACCTGAGCCATCGAATGTCTGCATACTTGAGGAGCCTACAAGAATCTGAACGGCATGATCTCTCGGGCCGTCCAAACCGCTTGTCCTGACCAGCCTGCATTGGTATTGCCGTGACGTCACGAACTGGATTGCGATGTCGCGAGCTAATGTCATCGCCACTCTTTCTTCAGCCATCAGATTTGGTCCAGGTCCATTTTCATCCAGGAATTTTGTGATCGCACCACCCTTCTGACGAAGTGCTTCTGTGCTGGTTACAGGAACTGCCTTTACAAACCCTCTCGCCGTTAGGTACCGAGCTTGGTCAAAGTCTTTCAGCATCTTTCGCAATTCTTCGGCATTCGGACCCTCAGGGAATTCACTCAAGTATGTTTTGATCAATGGAATGCAGTCGCCGGTACGAAGTTGCTGACAGTCGATCACTAGTTTATGAAGCAACTGTTCTTTTCGAATACTTGCCTGGGACTTCAGTTGCTCGAGACCACCGCGAATCAGTTGCTCATGAGCGGGCGGTATCATTTCGAATCGCTTTAATACCAACGCAATCGATTCGACATTTCCGCTTGCTTCAATATCATCCCTCGCCTTAGCAAAGTCTTCTGCATACCTCTCACGAACCAGCGGTTCATTCGTCGTTTCGACAGGACCAGGGATTTGGACGATCGGTATCGTCGGATCTTCGATCCGGTTTCTCTGGCTCGCTACTTGCCGACTACGAAGGATTGACCATGCAAAGGCCATGAAAAGAATCAGTGCGATGGCGGCTATCATCCGTTGGATCAATCGGTTTTTTGGACGACTGCTGCGACGAAATAATTGCTCAAAGATTGCTTCGTATCCGTGCGGCTCAAGCGCGGTGTAAATGGGGGATCCCGAATCATCAATTGCATTGGGGCCACAAACACTAACGGGTATCCACACAGTTCGGATGCTTTGCTCTTGCAGGAATCTCGCCAAGTCGGGTGCACGGGTTTCGACAACCTGTTTTAGGTCGCTGCTGGTCGTCATCGGAATGCTTTTGCATAAATCGCTTTTGGTGAGAACTACGTACGCGTCTAGGTCAGCGCTATCCTCTTCCCTTATTCGCTGGAACACTGCCTGTATCAACGGTGAACCGGCAAAATCCTCATCTCGATCGATTGCCGCCCCATCCAGCAAAACCATCAGCACATCCGCTCCGCTAACCAGCGATTTGATTTGAACTGCCGCCTCGGTTGCGTTCCCTCGTTTCATAGCGTCTGTGAAGCTTTCGCCAGCAAAGTCGTTCAGTCGTACTTCGACGCGCCTCGATCCTCGGTCAATGACGAACGAAAGTTCTTCAACAATCGATGTCTTAGATGGCCAACGTCCTTTCACAAGGGTTTCACGTAACCTATCAAAAACTGCTTTCGTTTTATCATCCGTTGGGAGAACAAAACTGCGTCCGCCGGTTTGTTCATTTAATAGAGCCAAGCCAGCTAGAAAACAGGTCTTTCCCACACCGCTTTCGCCAAGCATTTGAATTCGGACAGGGCGCACCTGAAATGTTGGGGCTGCAAGTTCTGAGTGACGACGAACGTCGTCTTGGTTGTCAACTGTAGCGTGAATCTCGATGGGTGGCTTTGGTTTGTCCGCCATTTCACTTCTTTCGCTTTCCTGGGGCAGTTGAAACTCCTGGTCCAGCGAGGCTCCATCGAGGCCCGAGATCAAAAAGAAAAGCGAAAGCAAACAACCCCGATATTCCGATGACCAAAATGTTAACAAGCAGAGAAACACTGCCGCCGGCGGTTTCCCTGGCTGATTGCTTAACCTTCTCTATTGCGTCAGCAACTGCTTTTGGAATTGCGTTGATCGTGTCGCTAACTAAACCCGTCGCGTATTTGTTGAGGGAAGTGACGAGTTCTCGGACTCGCTCGGGACCACGAACAAACAAACTAGCCCCAAGCATTCCACGTGCTGCCCATTTGCGAACACCTGGTGGGATTCTTTTGGCCGTCTGAATTACCCGGTTGCTGGCGGTGATAAGTTTGCCGCCCATCGTCTTGGTGACTCGAGTTACATGGATCGCGGCACGTGATGTCCAGCGAATCGGCGCGGCTGATTTGGATGCCTTCGCGGCGGAAACAAGCCTTGTCATCGCGGAAGGTTTTAGCGTTCCAGGAATCCGCTTGATTCCGATCTCAGACAGCTTTTTTGCTGCACCTTTGCCAATCCCTTTTGCCGACTGTTTTGAAGTTTGCTTGGCAGCTTCGGTTAATACCTTAGAGGTGCCAAAACTCAAGGCCATCAACGCAACGTCACCGACGTCCCAAGCCGCCCATCCGATTTCACTCCAATCACTTGGAACGCCCGTACCAACGTTTTTGGCGACCTTAGCGACACCGCCTACCAACGGCACGTTGACCCACCATTCGTCAGCCAAGGGTTTGCCGTCTTGATCGATCCACTTATCAAGATAGGCAGGATCGCGAAGCACGGATTCAAGTCCAACGTCGGAATTGAGCACTGCCACCATTGCGATTCGATGATCTACATTTGTGTTGCGAAGCAGTTTGCGAAAGTTTTCTGAGCCATCGTATTGGGCGAGAACTGCAACGCCGAGTTCACCATAATGATTGACGATTGCAGCAGCCTGAGTGGCCACGTCACTATACTGAGTCACGATCAAGGAAGCGGCGCCAAGTTCGGCATGCTTTTCGAGCACGGGCTGCGAAAGACCTGGCGTAAGTTCGTCGAAGGATAATACATACCCATCACGTTGCGCGGCTGCCCATACAGCGGGTCGATTCCGATAAAGTGTGACCAATCGGGCTGCAACGGTTGTTGGCTCTTTCACTTTTGCACCGTCAATCTCATCGTCCTTAAGGAGCGCGTCCCTATTGAGTACGATGACTTCCGTTGCTTCTTTTGGTGGTACGCCCTGCTTTGCTGCCATAGAAATGACCTGGCCAAACTGGCGAAATGTCTCGTAATAGATGCACGCCTCTACTGCAGTTTCGCTTGGGTTAGGAACGAGCTGCATCAAGTAGGGCTTGCCGTCATTGGCAACTTCAAGCAAGTCGTCGAGCTGAATGAATCCAACATCTTCCTCGTCGGTATCGACTGCGGAGGTGATTCCGATCATTCCAACCAATACTTCCGTCATCTCAACATACCAAGCTTGATTGTCTTGGTAATGTTTTCTTAGCTCCAGGTTCGACTTGAGTAACTTGCTTGATAGTGCGACAGGATCGTTTCGCACGAGGGTCCAGTAGTCTTGGTCTGCACTCGCCTCTTCTAGCCTAGTTAGGTACTCGTTCGATTCATCGGGCAGGTCACTCATCGCGTCTATCGCTGTGCCATGAGACCACAGAACGCTCTCATCGCCAGCTCGATCCTTCTGGTAGAGAGAGGTAAGGCGTGCACGAGTTTCAAAACTCTGCTTTAGAGCTTCGGGATTAAGGACTCGACCCTGCAACGATTCAATAGCAACGGATGTGTTGAACTGCCCAAAACGATCTTGCTGCTGCGCTAACCAATCAGCGGCCTTAGGATTGCTACGTTTGAAATCAGCAATTGCCTTCGAGTCCGACTGACCTGGAGTTCGCGAAATGATTTCGCTTCCATTTACTAACCAAAATAGACAGAATATAGCGCAAGCAATCCCAAGAAGACGTTTTGGCTGCAAAAACCACTTCAGACAAAAAAGCATGGGTTGATTCCAAAAGGACAAATTTGGTAAGTACGACTTAGTCTATGGAATATTGTGCAATACAACGAGGTTGTATTGATAGTGGCCTTTCACCAAGCCATACGAAATTCGGGTAAACTTGGTTTTGCTGCTGGAGGCAGTTTTTGCCTCCGATCATCGCAGCGAAAACATGCAACGAGTGGATTCTGCCAAAAGTTGTATCCAAGTCTACCGACTCTTAGTCTACGGTTGTTGTACTTACTAGACAAACCACTAAGTCATCAGTCTCGAGTACGGGGCGAGGGGAGCAAGATCAAAAAATGTGGGTAAAGATGAGCCATCACTGGCCGGGCTTCAAATCGTCGCTATCCCTTGAATTTGGCTGCGATGCCCAATCCTTCTCCCACCTGAGCTTGGCACAAGAGTTCACCGAAGACTAGGAGCCAAGTGACCAACTGCGGATCGGATTGAAAACAGCAATCCAGTTTTCGACGCAGATCGACTAGTCCGCATGTTCCGCGTTTCAAACGCTTGCGTCGACAATAGATGATCGGCCAGACCGTTGTCCAAATACCTTGAAACACCGATGAACAAGTCAGTCCTTGCCCATCCAACACAGCTAGATGGAGCGGTTCCAACGCTGGAACCGATTCGCACCAGGACGACCAATCCCCCTGCGGTATCGCGCTGCCAGACGCTTTCTTGCGCTGCTTCGCAAAGCGTTCATCCGCCGATTGAAGCGTCAAAAGAGCGTTTTCCTCGGTCGATTTCCACTCCGGGCGTGCAACGTAAATGGGCTCCTCGACAGTTTCGATCATGGTGGACTGTCCGTCGATCGAAAACGTCCAAACACCATCGGCCCAGTTATTGGCCTTCCAACTCGCTTTTGTTTTCAATTCAAGCATGGCTTTGCCTGAGGATTCCATCGTGAACCCGACAGGTGCATTAGCTCCTTGTCGAGCCACTCGACGTTGCCAGCTCACAAAGTCCCCACTGAGTATTTTCATGGTGACGTTAGTGGACCAATCATGAATACCCATGGCATCAGCCCATGATTGGGAATCCTCGATGGAGGGGGGGATCGTCTGCTCGATCGTGAAGACATCCGTACTGTCCAAAATCCAGTGCAGTTGCATCGACGGGATCATGCTGAGCAACCACTTCAAATCATTTCCGATTCCAAACTTCCAAAGTGAATCGATCGACGACTCGAGCGTATCCGCTTTCTCGCGAATCGTGGTCAAACTACAAATCGCGTCAATCCAATCCAAATGTTTCTTCGAATTCAGACGTGATTGTTGAATGATTGGATCGTTCACACCCATCAACGCTTGCAGCCAACCTGAGTTGGCGTAGTCTTGTTCGGAAGGCGAGAGGGTTTTTGACATCAGTTCTCCGTGCGAAATTTCGGTCCGGCAAATATAGGTATCCCTACACTCTAACAGTACCGTACGGCATTCGAACAGACCAAAGTCACCAATGTTTTTTGCCATTGGTGCTCAATGAAATGGTGCTCCTGCCTCGAAAACGAAGAATCGGACCGGGCAACTACGAGCACCGCCGATGGCTGAGCACCTGACGATCAGCGAGGTATGTCACTGTTTGGGTCCATTACGCGTTCAGTTTCACGCTGGGGTCGTCCGCCACGTTGACCCATACGTGTACGTGAGGCGAACCGCGGAAGTGCCATACAAAACTTGGACCTTCCAGTCGCCAATTGTCCCAAACCTTGTCGTTGCCCGTGTCATCGTCGGTGTAGAAAGCCATCCGAAGGCTCTCCAGCCCTCCCTGACGATCGATGCACATTTTAACTTCGTCGCGATCGGTGGATCGAAATGGGGCTATCAGTTTAGCAAGAGCTTCTACCAACACTTGCCTTTGATCGCTGGACAGTTCGCTCACGGGCAACCCCGGAATGCTGGCGTTTTTTCCACGAAAAGCGACCTCATCTTCGTTTGGCGACTCAGCGATTTCCGCAAGTTTACGTTGTTTACCATCGAGTGTCTTGTACACCGAGTTGGCAGCAACAGCTTGTTCCCAAAAAACATTGCCTGGATGGTCGGCTAATTCTTGGTCACGGCCAGCAGCGTGTCCATAAAAAATAGGGCCACCAAATGCAACGTGGTCGGTAGTATTGCCATCGCAACGAAGCGTCGTATGCCGACCGGTTAAGACGAACTCAAACTTGTCGCTTCCTGGTGTACCAAAGATTGCCGCGCTCTGAGCCTTGCCAAATCCACCCATGTCATCCTTGAGTTGTTTGTCAAACTTGGCATGCCAATCCGGATGAATAATCCCTTCAAAAATAGATCGTACGAGCGCGCGTTGCTCCGGTGTGTAGAAATCGCTATTGATGGTCTGATCCGTAATCTTCCAATTGTTTTCAACACGCGTTCTGAGCAAACCGCGTTTCTTGTCCATGTGATCCCAATCAAAGCACATGGCATTCTTTTGTTGATCGGACAGCGTCTGGTAGAATACTTTTACGAGCGTTTCTGGGGCCTTATCGATCTTATCCAGCCGCTCATCGGCCAGGGCTCGCAGTGCAGATCCACTTAAGGCCGTAGCTCCGACGGTACCGGCTGTTGACTTCAGGAACCAACGGCGGTCGACAGGTCGTAGAAGGGGACGATTCGTATTCATTGAGAGGCTCTCCGTACACAGGGTAAGAAACCAGGATCGATTCGAGAACACCAATGCCCCGAATGTCACGCGCAGACTTGACCTCTAATGTAGCAAGTTGCGATTAGAAACACAAATTTGGTTCGCACTGTCCACATAAATGGTTGGAACAACTATTCGTTCTTGGCTTCCGCGAACTCGGCATTGTTGGTCCGTGTGACGATACCATTCCAGCGATCTATCGGAAGCCTGCTGCCAGATTTGTGACGCGTTGTTTTTAGGCCTTCCGATTGCATTGGGACGAGTCCCACTTGCTCTGCCGACATCGAGTGACTGAAATCCTTGTTCGATTGCGAGCGAACCAAGTAGACGGAACCGCTGCCGAGCACTTCCATCCCTTCTCGATTTAACAAAATCCCTGTGGCTTCATCGATGCCAATTCCAACGCGATCCGGGAACCGCTCGACGGCATGCGCGAGCCTTTCGAATCGCCCTCGTTGCGAGAAGTGCTGGTCGATGATCGTACCTGGCAGCAGCCCCCAACCCTCCGTTAATGTTGGCAGTGTGACACCTCCGGCGATCATGGTGCGCGATGCTATCGCAGCGCCGGCGCTTGTTCCGCCGATGATTCCCCCTCGGGTCAAAACGTTCTGAAGCTCGGTGTGAACGGGCGTGCCGAGATACCGATCGACAAGTCGTTGCTGGTCCCCGCCCGCAATCCAAACAGCCGAAGCACTTCGAATACTATCGAGAAGTGATTCATTCGAGGCCGCTTCTTTGTCCAAAGCATGAACAACACAAATGCTATTCCATTTCTGACCATTCCACATCGATTTCCAAATCGTGAAATCGCCGAGGTCAGACCGGGGTGACGCCGTTGGGATGATCACAAGTTGACCTTGAACTCCACCCCCTCGTTCATGAAACGCCTCCAAAATTGTTTGCGGCAACAAGCTACCACCACAAAGCAGCATACAACCATGATCGGAAGCAGCGTGCGTTGAAATGCTCGTTTCCGCATGCGTGGATTGAGGCGAAAGACTTTCGGACTGTCCCATCAGCATCGGAGCAGGAAGGCATGCGGCTGCCATTGTGCACGTTACCAGAGTGGTTCGCTTCATCATCGAACAGTCTAAACGCCAATGGATTCAGGAGGGAAAAACTGTCGCAACAGGACTCGTGAAAGTTAAGTATTCAGTACTATCTGTGGTTGATTATCTGTGGTTGTAAGTAGATTGGGACCAATGTCCCGATCCGTTGTTTGGACGGGACAATGGTCCCATCCTACTCCACGTTTTTCCGGTATCTGCCACTCGGCCGCTCGCCGTGCCGATCGAATGATCCTTAGTGGTTGAACAAGAATTCTTTGCAATTCAAAATGGCCCAAACCAAATCTTGATATGCTTCTTGCTTGTTTTCCTTTTTATCGATGTAAGCCAAAGCAGATTGCAGTTCATTCTCGCTCGGCAATCGCGAAAAGGCTCTCAAATACACCTCCCCAATATTCTCTCCGTGGGAACTTGTGCTTTTGCTGAGAATTTGAGGCAACGCGTTTGCTTCCCCGAGCTTGGCGATCAGTTCTTTTGAATTCGCAAAGTGAAGACTCTGAGCCAGCGTGGATTCGTTGGATCGTTCGCACTCGCACGCAGTTGTTCCCTCTGGGCGTCCAAACACGGTCAAGAAGTAGGATCGAAAAGACGAGTCTGGCAAAGCGGCAGCACGTGTGTTGGCGGGCATCGAATCGAAAGCGGTTGATGTGGCTGTAAACTGATCAACACTATCGAGGATTTCTTCTGCACCTAGCCTCTTGGGGTAGTGTCGCGAATTGCATTTTCGATCGCGCAAATTTTCGCCGTTGGGTTCCGTATCCAACTGATAGACCCGAGAGTTGCAAATCGATCGAATCAGTGCCTTGAGGTCGTAACTGGAATGAGTTAGTTGGTCCGCAAGGGCATCGAGGAGTTCCGGATTGGATGGTGGATTTGTCACTCGCATATCGTCTTCTGGTTCGACAAGGCCTCTACCCATAAAGTGTTTCCAGTAGCGATTCGCGATCGACTTGGCAAAGAACCGATTTTGTTTGTCTACCATCCAATCGACTAGGGCTTCTCTAGGGTCACGGCGGTCCGAATCCTCGATCACAGGACCATCCAACCCAGCAGGTTTGAGAGATTCGCCGGTCTTCGGATGGGATGCTCGCGGTGCACCCATGGATGTGAAGACGATGGTTTCATCCGGGGACTGTCCGGGTTTCGTTTTGACCTGAGAAAAGAAAGAGGCCATTTGGAAATAGTCTTTCTGAGCCCATTTTTCAAAGGGGTGATGGTGGCACCGAGCGCATTGAATACGTTGGCCGAGAAAGAGCTGCGAGGTATCTTCGAGTCGGCTGAAGGTGTCTGCAACTTGACGATACCAAACAACCGGCGGGTGAACGTCTATGGCACCTGATGCCGCAACGATGTCGCGTACGAACTCATCGAACGGACGATTGTTGGCGATTTGCTCTCGGATCCAGCGATGAAACGCAAACGAGCCCGCTTTTTGGCCCGGGGTGTCGCGACGATTCCTCAATATCAGCATCCACTTGTTTGCAAAGTGCTCCGCGTAGTTCTCACTGCTCAACAAATACTCAATCCATTCGCTTCGCTTACCAGCGGAAGGGTTGCTGCCGAATTGTTTGATCTCAGCTAGCGTCGGCAACTGACCTGTTAAATCGAGCGTCACCCGCCGTAGAAAAGTATTGTCATCGCAAACATTTGAAATCGGAATATTTAGAGACTTGAGCTGGGCAATGACTGCGGCATCGATCGGATTGGTTGGTTCTGGCCATAGGTTTTCACCTTCGAGAATGGGCACGCTCGCTCGAAACACAGCGACTTGACCTTGAAATCGAGCCATCACAGCCACTTCGCCAGCAAGCGATTTGATCGAAACGATTCCGCGCTTCGTGACGTCTGCCATTTCGGTGTCATTGCTCTCGAACTGGACCGCAGCGGTAACATCTTGTTGTTGACCGTCCGAATAGAGAGCGATTACAGCGATCTGTTGCTCGCTCGCGGGCCGCATCCGTCGTTGTTCGGGAACAACTTTAATCTCAACCACGCGGGGATCGTCCGCCTTACCAGGCATCATTCCTTGCTCGATCCAGCGTCGCATAATGCGGTATTCTTGTGAGTTCATTTCCATTCGTTGTCCACCACCGTGCGGGGTTGCATTGATGGATTTGGTGAGCAACAAACTGGAATCGGGCGAAGCCTGAGAAAGCCTTCGGCCTCTCGATTCTTTCACAAGATGTTCGAAATCTTCGTTCGGTTCGAAACCGAGCAAAGAGAGTCTAAAACCATTTTGACCAGCAGCCTTGCCATGGCAACCGCCCCCATTACAGCCGAGCTTAGTAAAAATCGGAATCACTTGATTCGGGAAACTTACGAGTGGATTTTCGTCCCAATTCGTTACTTCAATCGTCAACTGGGCCGAGGTCCCGGCAGGCGTGCTAGCCACGAGTGTTGCTATCCCGTTTTGCAGTGGTGAAATCACTCCTTCTGCGTCGACACTGGCCACTTGGGCTGGCGACACTTGGAAGGTGACCGATCGAGTGATGTCAATTTTGTAGCCTTCGGAATC
>JAIPFP010000198.1 GCA_021736575.1 Pirellula sp.
GTAGGGCACAGCCACGGTGGCTCAGTCATTTGGCATACGCTCCGACTCGCAACACTTGGACGGTTTAGCCTTAAGAAACTCCGAAGTTGGGCCACGGTCGGAACGCCATTCCTGCGACATCAGACACATAGGGCTACTCGCCTAGCCAACTTCGTACGTGTTCTCTTAGGGATTGCTGTCATAAAGCCCGCATACCAGACGGCGGTTCGATTCTATGATGTTCTCTTTCGGCCAGAGGTAAGTCTCTGGCTCGGAAATGCCGAGAACCGACCGGATCAATTCAGTTTGTACAGTACACCTGTTGCGCGATTGATGGAACTGATGCACATTCCTGTCACTCAAGTAATCGAGGGAATACGCGTCGGTGGTAGTGCGAGTGCCTCTGGAATGTCACGCCTAGAATTTTTGTTGTTATCACCGTTAGGCTGGCTGTTGACAACGCTGGCGGTGGCCGTGATTTATGTCTATCTGAATCTTGCGGTTTTTTTTCTAAGGCCGGTACTTGAGTCATGGCAATTCTGGGCCGAATTACGGTTGGAGAAGCGTGCGTGCAAGGATTACGGCAGCCGTTGGTTAGGGCTTTGGTCGCCAGACGACGAAGCCATTAACGGACTGCGGGCGACACTCGATCTGACCGTTAGTTTTGTTTCCCGTATGGCGCCACAGGATCGCGTCTTGTTTTCGGATTGCGTCACTCTCATCTGGCAACCTTACTATTGGGTGTTGACGCCGGTGTTCAATTCGTTCCTTCGTCCTTTCCTAGATCGGATGGTGCGGTCGTACGTTGTGAAGTCGGCTCAAGGAAGCAATCGGCCGGGTGTCGATGTGGTCGAGGTCTCGCCTGTACCATGGACTTCAGACGGTGCACAAACTCCGGTATGCCTTCCCGATTGGCTCAATGAGCAAGTGGTTCAGTCCGCAAACAGTTGGGCGCGAGAGATCATTCCAAAACTTCGCAGTGTCCTAGCAGCCC
This sequence comes from Pirellula sp., assembly GCA_021736575.1. Lineage (GTDB taxonomy): Bacteria > Planctomycetota > Planctomycetia > Pirellulales > Pirellulaceae > JBKCUI01. The sequence goes on from JAIPFP010000198.1 coordinate 974, forward strand.
CGTCCTTCATCAGCGGCTTGGAATCATGGGGCAAGGGGTCATTGGGGCGTGAGCTGGTGCATACTTCCTACTTCGACCACCCCGAGATACTCGACCTGCTGTCCATGCACATCGCTTGGTCAAGTCAAAATCCGCTATGGGCAGAATCCGGTCTCTCCGACAGGAAAATAGAGCTTGTGCAATGGCTGGCGGACGCAAAATCACGGGTTGGAGGAAACGGTCTAGTTGCTTTACTTGATACGCCGTCCTCTGTTTCGGCCAACGTATTGAACATGAACGCTCGCATCAAACCACGCCGACGGGATGAGCGCCGAAACGCGGCCTAGTGCCACTGATCCGAATCATCGTCGCACAAGAGACTACTCGTTCCCAGACTCTGCCAAGGAACGCATTGGTGTGGAGGCTCCTGCCTCCCGAGTTCACAAACCAAGGATGCATTTCGGCGTTGGGCGGAGCCTCGCGTGCATTGAGTTACCAGGCAGAGCCCGGTAACTAGATTGCACAGTATTTCCGTTCCGAAACATGATTTCACGTTCATGTCTGGCAAATGAAAGTGTGCAAGTTATCATGAAATGCTATACTTGATAAATCGTTTGTCGATTTTACCAATCGACTCGTCATACGATTCGTCCACAAATGGAACAGCTGACACATTTATTATGACTTCAACCAGAATCAGATTATCGCTGTGCAATCGACTTAGTTCGATTGCTGTCGCTTCGTTTCTCGCTTTGTTCGGTGGTTGGGTTCAAGCCCATGAGTGGACGGATAACACCGGCAGTTACAAAGTGACTGGAACACTCATCGCTTTGGATGACAAAGAAGTCGTCATCAAACTCGATAAACCCACCAAGGGGCGCGAGCTTCTCGCGTTTCCAATCGACAAACTTTCGGAAGCGGATCTGAAGTACATTGAATCCGAAGAGGTCACCAAGCAGATTAAAGGAGATGGGGACAAGCACTCTTGGAAGTTGCGAAATGGGATGACTGTACTCGGCAAAGTCGTTGATTTTGCCAAGAAAGATGTGACTATCCAACGACGCCGTGGCAAAGTCTACGTGAATGATAGGCCGATGGAAAACTTGCCTGAAATTTATCGGAAATTGGTTCCTCACGTTGTCGAACATTTCGAAGGCATAAAATTTAAAGATGATCGCGAGTTCACGACTTGGTTGGCGCGTCTCAAAGGCGAATCCAAAACATTCAAATGCGAGGGAGTCATGTTTGAACTTGCCAATGGCGACGAATACGCCCTCCCATTCTTTGTATTTGTCGACGAAGATTTAAAGTCATTGCAGCCGTCATGGGATAAGTGGATAGCGGCACATGGACAAGCGGAGGAAACGCAAGAACAACAGCGTCAGCATGCTCTCTATCTTCAATCTCAAGCATCGGCGTATCAACAGCAGCAGCAGCAAAACGAAATGATGCAAATCGCTCGATTGCAACTCCAACTCTCAGCGGTTCAGACGGGGATTGTCGATATTTGGGAAGTTTATCTCTTCCCACCAGACGGAGTCGCAGCTTATCCGATGTCGGTTGTTGTGACGGCATCCAACAGCGACGTTGCTGCGCGCATCGCCATGCAAAACAACCCTGGCTTCATCGCTGGTTCAGCTCGCAAAGTCTCTTCAAGGCGTTTTTAAGAAAGCTAAAGCGGCGGCATCGATCATAACACGGGCTACCCGGCGGGATTCGAAATACCCCCAGGCTTGCCCTGGGGATTTGTTATGTTTTGTGGTCACATTACGCCACCGCCAAGACACCCATTCATGGGTACGGGAGGTGGCGTTTTAGCCGTTCGCTTCGTCAGCCACGATGGAAATTCGAATCGCTTCCAGCCATATCGCTTTGCAAGAACCGCAATCATGCTTTCAATCTTGCAATGTGTTTTGCGTGGAGCGAAGACCACGAGTTTGCTTTGCGTACGAAAGTCATTGTGTAGGATTTCGAGGTGACTTTCTCCGCCGGCAGATTGCCAATGATCTGGCTCAATACAGCGTTGGATACTTTCGATAAGTTCTTCGCCGTTTACATCGGGCAGATCATACATGCGAGTCATATTTAGATGTCCTGAGAACGCCGGTCCGATCACCAGCACCCCATCTTGAGCGGCCACATCTAATTCCAACTCGTTCAGCAACATGAGCAAGCCGCGGTCTATCGACTGGAATCGATCAATTCGAAGAAAGGCTTCTTGGAAAGAACGGACACGATCATCAAATTCAAAGTCACGTACAACACTTGCTTCAAGTCGGGTCGGAATAATCGTATTGACCTGATGGACGAACTCGCTGAAGTCCTTTGGAGTTAAGTCGAACCATTTGTTTCGCCCTAATTTTGCAAACATGAAATCAATGCCTTGGTTTGGACTTTCCGTGAGCCATTCATGTTTACCTGCACCCAACGCATCAAATCGAAGGATTTTTTCCAACGACATGATTGAGATCGCAACCAGCATCGCGAAGAAAAACCAAGTTCGAATTCGTAACTTTATCATGGTCGCCTCACTTCCTGCAAAACAAAACTGGAATTGGTCGTTGCGACAATCAAAGCAACTTGTGTGCCGAGATGAACGAGCACGTGCGGATACCGTAATTACACTTGCCTATTCGAAATTTTTCAGAGAATCATCCGCACAACAAAGAATGACAAAGCTGCAAATCGAGACTTCAAAATGCTACGTTGGACTGTGTCGATTTGAACATGAGCCTAGGAAACAGGCCCATCGTTGGCTGGCTCGAAGCTCAAAGGTTTCGTAATTTGAAGGAATTTGTGCGTTTCATCTTCTCGCTTGAACCATTCGACGAGCGGCTCGGGAACTGGGGCGATGGGCCCTCGCCATACTTTTTGAAGATCGATGGACGGATCGATTCCATGGTCTATCAAACGCAAATTGCGAATGGCGGCACGCGTTAAACAGTCGTCACAGATTTGATTGCTCATCAATCGCAAGTATTTTTCGTTTGTCGAAATCGCCGATTCGCCTACATTGAGAACTTTGTCTCCAGGTGCTATGTCACGCCAAGAAAAGTGAGGCAGCTTGGACGCGAGTTTCGCCGTCGCCACAATGCGTTCTGGCGTTAACGATTCGAGCAATTCAAAACGCTCGGTTACAAAATAAGTCTTCTGATATTCGCTGATCAAATAATCCGTCGTCGCAAGCCGCAACAAATCCGTGTCTAGCGACGGATCGATGAGCAATCGAGTTGGTTTGGCTGAATTGACGCTGTACATCGTCTCGCCCGGCGACGAGAGAATGCCGGCACCGAAGGCTCGCACCGAACCTTGTTGCATGACCAATCCAAACTCGACCGTGAACCAGTAAATGCGTTCCGCATACAATAACAACTCGTCTGCTTTCTGCTGGATTTTGTTGCGTTCTGCGTCGGAGTTTGCTTTCGCAAGCCGCGCATCTCGTTCGTCATAAATGAGATTGCGAGCAATTCCATGATTTTGCATTACGTGGGCTACGACAGGAATCGTGAAGGTCGCCACATGCCCCGCAACGTCATGGCCGATATCGGGTTCGGCCAAGTAATCTTGTTCCAGCGCTCGCATAAAAGTCGTGACCGGAAAGAATCGATGGCTATGGCAAGTAAAAAATAGTTCGGCAGGTATGATCATGTTGACCGTCGCCAGTTGCCAACTTGTCTGTTGAAAGATTCTGGCGTTGAGCAAATAGAAATCCGGAATGATCGTCCCACCAATTTCAAACGTTTTTTCCCCGCTAAGGTATTCAAGGCAGGCGTATTGATGCTTGGTGCGTTGTTGTTCTGCAATGAGACATGCCCAACTCAAGTGCTCCTCGAACGTGTAGTTTTCATAAACCTGCGCGTTGCGATATTGTCCAACGTCGACCGTATCGCCCGAAAGGGTGCCCACGGTGAAAGGTTTGCCAGCACGAGCCGCCGCAATGTAGGGTTCTGCATGCTCGGGCAAGATTGGGCACGGGACGTCTTGTCTGGCCAAACACTTTTCCAATTCAACCAAACGCACGGGCAAGCTCAGCGGTTGGACCATCGACAAATCGATGCCATGTCGGGCTGCTATGATCGCAAAGTCAGTTTTTTCGGAACTCATCGCTTCGCCTCGTCCTTAAGTAGGACAGGCTGCTAGCCTGTCAGGTAGGACAGTGCTGCTAGCCCGTCAGGTAGGACAGGCTGCTAGCCTGTCAGGTAGGACAGGCTGCTAGCCTGTCATTTTCAGCTTGACAGGCTAGCAGCCTATCCCACTAATTTACCGCACGACAGTCCTAGGGCGAGTGGCAGATTGCGGTATCCCAACCCGAAGCGTGAGAGCGTGAGCGAGGTACAATTTCGCAGGTCCCTCACTTACGTATCGGGTTATGATTGATATTTTTCAGTCTGCCGCTCGCCTAAAAGTCCCAGTACTCAATCCAATCTCAATCGTATCGTGCATGTAGAATCCGTAAACTCGCGTATTTTGTGGAGTCCGAATGAAACGACAATTTCTCAAGCAAATATAACGCGTTTTTCGGATACCTTTCGTTCGCGAGGAGACATTTCTTTCGGTGACAGTTACGCAGAACTGCATGCCGCCTCGCTTCGCCATCCTGGCGAGTTCTGGCGATCTGTGTGGGATTATTGCGGAATCATCGGCGACCATGGAGAAACGAATCTCGTCCGCTCTGAGAATTTCATGAATTGGAATTGGTTTCCTAACGCCCAGTTGAACTATGCGGAAGCCGTCCTAAAACCGGCCAGATTAACGGACCCCGAATTTGCATTGTCATTGGCTGTCGTAACAGCCAATGAGCTTGGCCAGCGCCGCGAGATCAACCGACTTGAGCTATACGAACAAGTCTGTCGATTTGCGAATTTTCTGAAGGGACAAGGGATTGTTGCGGGCGATCGCATTGTTGCCGTAGTTCCAAACGTTGCCGAATCCGTCATCGCCATGCTCGCCACGACGGCCATCGGAGCGGTATGGTCCTCGTGTTCACCTGAATTTGGTGACGACGCCATCTGCGATCGATTCAGCCAGACTGAACCTTGTATCATGATCACCTCGTCGACGACGCAGTACAACGGAAAACAGATTCGACCGATCGACAAAGTTGCCAGAGTTCTACCGAGGCTGAGTTCCATCAAAGCAATCGTTGTGATAGGAGACTCGGCTTCATTAAACTTGTCGATCCCGCAGTTCTCATGGTTTGACGCCTGCGAAAGCTCGAAGAGCGAACTGGCGTTCGATCGTTTTCCCTTTAATCATCCGCTATGCATACTCTATTCGTCAGGGACGACTGGGGTTCCGAAGTGCATCATTCATGGTGTCGGAGGTGCTCTCCTGCAACATGCCAAGGAGCATTCGTTGCATTGCGACCTGAAACCACGTGATTGCTTGTTTTATTATACGACCACGGGTTGGATGATGTGGAATTGGTTGTTGAGTGGACTTGCCTCGGAAGCATCGGTGCTTTTATTCGATGGTTCTCCGCTTTGCCCGTCAGCGCAAGTGCTTTGGCAACTCGCAGCCTCGGAGCGTGTGACGCATTTCGGTGCAAGCCCTCGCTACTATATGACGCTTGAAAAGGAGAGGATTGAACCTGCCAAGGAATTCGAATTGAGTCGTCTACGGTGTGTGATGTCGACCGGATCGCCATTATTGCCTGAGACCTTTGATTGGATCTATCGAGCGATTGGGTCGAACATGAACTTGGCCTCGATTTCGGGTGGGACGGATATTCTGTCTTGCTTTGTTTTGGGAAACCCGACGCTCCCTGTGTACCGTGGTCAAATCCAATGCAAAGGCTTGGGGATGGATGTGAGGATATGCAACGAACGGGGCGAAACAGTCGTCGGCGAGCCGGGCGAATTGGTTTGTGCTATGCCGTTTCCGAGCATGCCGATTGGTTTTTGGAACGATCCCGAAAACAAGAAGTACAAAGCGGCTTATTTCGAAAACTTGGATCATGTTTGGTGCCACGGAGATTGGGCATCGGAAACTCCTCAAGGAGGCTTCGTCATTTTCGGTCGGTCGGATGCGACTCTGAATCCGAGCGGTGTGCGAATTGGAACGGCAGAGATTTATCAACAAATGGAGTCGTTTCCACAAATTGCGGAATGCTTGGCGACGGCCCTCCGACGCGATGGAGACGAACAGATCGTTCTGTTTTTGAAAATGGCAAATGGCAATTCGCTAAATCCGGCGCTTATCGAGGCGATTCGAAAAAGATTGCGAGATCGTTGCTCCGCGCGACATGTGCCTGCCTGGATCGCAGCGGCTCCAGATTTGCCGAAAACAATTAGCGGCAAACTATCCGAGATCGCTGTTCGCAGTGCAATTAGCGGGAGCAATCTTGGGAATTCTGGTGCGTTGGCGAATCCCGAGTGCCTTGAGTATTTTCGAGAATGGCGGCGGGACTTGGATCTGAATCGTTAGAGATAGGCCTTAGCAAGCCGTTCGTGCCAGTCTATCGTACCGCAAAGTTGTCCGCTAAACTAAAAGGATGCTTCCGGAAAGAAACTCACGCGCCTCGATTGTCAAAGATCAGATCCATGCACGCGGTTGATGAAATGCCTCTTCGAAAGATCGATCACGTTCGATTTTTTGTCGGTAACGCTCGCCAGTCTGCCTATTTCTATCGAAATGCCTATGGATTCGATGTCGTTGCCTACGCGGGGTTAGAAACAAAAGTCAAGCACGAAGCAGGCTATGTCGTTCAACAAGGCGGAATCACTTTTGTCTTGATGTCACCCTTGAGAGCAAACCATCCAGATTCATCTCGATTGATTTTGCATGGGGACGGGGTCTCGGATATTGCATTGCAAGTCGATGACGTTAAACGGGCATATCATTTGGCGGTTGAACGCGGAGCCGTCGGAGTGATTGGTCCTCGCAAGATCGAAGACAAGTATGGGCTATACGAATACGCATCGATTCGAGCCTATGGTGACACGACACACACGTTCGTCAATCGAGACAACTACAAAGGAGCGTTTGCACCGGGCTTCGATCCAATCGATCCGTCGCGGTACAATCCCGCAACGTATCAGACGACCGGATTGCTTGCCATCGATCATATCGTCGGCAATGTCGAGGAAGGCCGCATGAACGAATGGGTCGAATTCTATCGTCGTGTCTTGGGTTTTGAGCAATTGGTATCTTTCGATGACCAAGATATCTCAACGGAGTATTCGGCGTTGATGTCCAAGGTGGTTCAAAGCGGGCGAGGCAAAATCAAATTCCCGATCAATGAACCGGCCCATGGTCGCCGCAAAAGCCAGATCGAGGAATACATCGATTTCTATGGCGGGGCAGGTGTGCAGCATATTGCGATGGCCACAAACGATATCATTAAAACGGTTCGGGCGCTCAAGGCGAATGACGTTTCGTTTCTTCGCGTTCCGAAAACATATTACGAAACGCTTGGCGACCGCATTGGCAACATCAAGGAGGATATCCATCAGCTGGCTGACCTTGGGATCCTCGTCGATCGAGATGACGAAGGGTACATGTTGCAAATTTTTACTAAGCCCGTGCAAGATCGTCCCACTTTGTTCTTCGAAATCATTCAACGCGTAGGTTCGAAGAGTTTTGGTAAAGGGAATTTCAAAGCCTTGTTCGAAGCGATTGAACGCGAGCAGGATTCGCGAGGAACGTTGTGACGGCTTTGCTGAATAACGGGAAAGGGGCTTGATGATGCCGTTGCCCATTCCTCCGGTTCGAAGTATTCGTGATTTCTATGCCTTTGAGCAGCACGTGAAAACATGCCGCGCACAGCGCGGACTCGCTATGGTGGCACAGTGGTATGAAATTCCCGTTTTTTATTTTTCCAATCCAGCCTCGGTGATTGGACACGGCGACCTAGTTCACGCGCCACGCAGTACACAGGAGTTGGATTTCGAATTGGAAATTGCGGCCATCATCGGAACCCAAGGTAGTGATCTTGCAGCTGACGATTCGGCCATGGATTGTGTCGCGGGTTTCACGATCTACAACGATTGGTCGGCGCGAGATTTGCAGCGCAACGAAATGGCGGTTGGCTTGGGGCCAAGCAAAGGCAAAGATTTTGCCAACTCGTTGGGTCCCCACATGATCCCATTTCAAGAGCTTCGCGATTACTACCACAATGGACGACTAAAGCTCGATATGTCCGCTTCGATCAATGGTAAAATCGTCTCGCGAGGCAACGCATCGAGCATGTACTGGACTTGGCCGCAATTGCTGGCGCATGCCAGTCGAGACACGCGGTTGATGCCGGGAGATGTCATCGGTTCCGGAACGGTCGGATCCGGTTGCATTCTCGAACTAACGCCAGCTGTGACCGGTGGTTGGCTCAAGCCAAACGATGTTGTTCAATTGGAAATCGAACGCATTGGTATTTTGGAAAATCGTATCGCGTCGCGATTGCCATGACAAAGAACTCGGTTTAGAAGGAAATTCCGATGCCAAAGTACATGCAGCTTGGTTCCATTCCACCAAAGCGTCACACGATCCATCCAAACGTCCCCGGTTACCGAAACGAAGGAATCTATTACGAAGAAGTCATCACGACACAAGGCTTCGGTCGAGCCTACAGTATCGTCTACCATTTGAAGCCCCCAACGCGTGTCGTGCGTGTTGAAGCGGCTGGAAATTCTAAAATCGAGCTGGCCGATTGGAAAACGTTGCGGCATGTTCATTTGAAATCGTCGCGATTGGAGCCGTTCGGTGATCCAGTGACGGGTCGGATTCCGATGCTGATCAACGCGGATGTTATTTTGTATCGGTGTCGGCCGTCGCAAAATCAAGCGGAGCTCTATCGCAATGCGAGAGCCGACGAATTGTTATTCATTCATCAAGGGAGTGGACGATTATTGACGATGTTTGGTTCTTTGTCGTTTCGACCGATGGACTATGTCGTCATTCCAAAGTGCACGACCTACCGTATCGATTTCGATCAGGAACTTGACTCGGCTGACACTCCCCAGATGTTGGTTGTGGAAGCGGTGGGGGATATCGGATTTCCTCCGCGTTACCTGAATCCGGATGGTCAGTTTCGATTGGGGGCTCCTTTTTGCGAACGGGATTTGCATGGTCCTTCCGAACTGCTGACTGAGGATGAGGCGGGTGAGTTTCCGATTCGGATCAAGGATGGCGATGATTGGACGCGTTACATCATGGCCCATCATCCATTTGACGTTGTCGGTTGGGACGGAATGGTATATCCGTACACGTTCAACGCCGATGACTTCGAGCCGATCACGGGCACAATCCATCAGCCCCCGCCCATTCATCAAACGTTTCAAGCGTCTGGTTTCGTTGTCTGCACGTTTGCACCGCGAATGCTTGACACCCATCCTCAAGCGATCAAGGTACCGTACGCGCACAGCAACGTGGAGTCTGACGAAGTACTCTATTATGTTCGAGGACAATTCGGGAGCCGCCGAGGTGTCGAGATCGGCTCGTTAACGTTGCATCCGCATGGAATCCCACACGGACCACATCCTGGAACGATCGTCGCCAGTCGACCGGCCAAAGCGACCGATGAACTCGCGGTGATGGTTGATACTTTTCGACCATTGCGCGTGGCATCTGCGGCTGTCTCGTTGGATGACCCAAATTACCCTTACTCCTGGTTGGAATAGCAAATGCGGATCGATGTCTCTCGGACTCCTGTAATCGATGTATACCATATGCTGGTGGGCTTGGTCGCGCCACGTCCGATCGCATGGGTGACTACGATTTCCGAATCGGGCGTCGTGAACCTAGCACCGTTTAGCTTCTTTAATGCTTTTGGGGCAAATCCACCTGTCGTAGTCTTTTCGCCGACGCTCAAGCGAGATGGTGGCAAAAAAGATACGCTGCTCAACATCGAAGCCAACGGAGAGTTTGTGATCAACGCCTCGACAGAGAAACATGCGGATTTGATCAATCTGTCGAGCAAACCGCTTTCGTACGATGAAAGCGAAGTTGCGTTGACAGGTCAGGCGACGACTCCGTCTACACTCGTTCGGCCACCCCGGCTTGCAGATGTTCCGTTTGCATTGGAGTGCAAGTTGATGCAAATCATCCCGGTTGGAAATGGTCCTATCTCAGCCAACTTGGTCATTGGCCAGATTGTAACGATGCATGTGAATGACGACATTTTGGACAGCCATGGGATACCGGACCCGCGAAAAATCAATGCGATTGCAAGGTTGGGTGGCGAGTACTGGTGTCGAACGCAGGATTTGTTTCAGTTGGAGCGACCTCAGTAAATGGCTTTGGAAAAGGGTCCACATAGTACTTCGGCGCAGCACATAGTACTTCGGCGCAGCAATGTCGCCTTGGAAACTAGCGTGGGTGTCGAAGTTATCGCGGCTTAGATGCGACACCTGACCTCGCAGCGTTCTTATTTTGCAATCGTGTTGATACAAGGACAAAGGGCGTGAGAATTTAGATGGGTGGCCCCGTCAGGTACGCCCGCCCCGTCAGGTACGCCCCGTCAGCCCAAGGGGGCAAACTTGGGACAGCTCAGGGCAACGCCGGTAACGCCCTGGGTTCAATTACGCATCTGGCCCCATGAACCACGCCAATATGTCGTTCCCGCGCAGGCGGGAACCCAGTTCACAAGTCATTCCCGCGCAGGCGGGAATCCAGTTCACAAGTCATTCCCGCGCAGGCGGGACCCCAGTTCACAAGTCATTCCCGCGCAGGCGGGAATCCGGTGGAGCGCGCGTGATGATTGGGTTCCCGCCTACGCGGGAATGACGGACAAGTGGGAAGCTCACTCTTAGGTACCTGATGGCTCCATGAACCAATGCCTGGGCGGGAAAGTCGGATGCTGAAAGCCCCAATCGCTACGCCAACACCTCATTTGAGATCACGCGAATCAACCGTGAATGGACTCACGAACTCGCGAAACATCCCGCAGCTGCGTTTTGCCCTGGAACAAATTTGCGATTTCGTTGGGAAGCTGACTTTTTGAGGCTCTCCGGCGAGCCTGCTGCGCTTCCACGACCAAAGTATTTTTTGAAATTCCACACCAAGTCG
>JAIPFP010000199.1 GCA_021736575.1 Pirellula sp.
CTTACCCTTTCGCGATGATCATCGCGCTGGCGGCGTCGAGCGTCTTCATAACCCCGATCTCGCCAATCAACTCAATGGTTACGACCGCCGGCAACTACAGCTTCGCCGACTTCATACGCGTCGGCCTGCCCTTCACCCTGATCGTGATGGTCATCTGCGTGACTCTCGTGCCCTTGTTGTTGCCGCTCTACTGAACGGCGGTTTGCAATCACGCGGAGCCAGGTGAGCAACCAAATCCCCATTCTTGAATGCATTTGTGACGTAGCAGGCAAAAGTCGCACTTGGCTTCTCGCTTAGATTTATCGCGATTCATCGCAATTCATCGCAATTCATTGGTAACAATGCACTTTAGATTTCTGGTTCGATCAACTATCCTATTGGGAATCTGGTCTAGTATTCATTTTAGTTCAAGGAATCCGTTTATGATCACCTGGTTGCGTATTGCCGCGTTGCTTGGCGTCGTGGTTCTCGTCTACATCGTGCCCATTGATGCTCACGAGTTTACGGACAAGTCGGGCAAGTTAAAAGTGGAAGGGACGTTGGTCGCCATCGACGACAAGGAAGTCGTAATCAAATTGGACTCACCCGCCAAGGGGCGAGAGCTTTTGGCCGTCGCCATCGATCAATTGTCCGAAGAGGACCAAAAGTGGATTCGTTCCGCCGAAAGCCAAGACGCTCTTGCGTCTGCCGGCGAGCGGAATTCGTGGACATTGCGGAACGGGACCGTGGTTGTCGGCAAGATCGTCGACTTCACGCGCCGCGAAGTATCGATGCAGCGTCGGCGAGGTCGATTCTATGTGAATGATCGTCTGTTCGATAACTTGCCCGAAATCGATCGCAAGATTATCCCGAGGATCGTCCAGGAATTTGATAAGCAGCCGATGGAAACAGATGCGCAGTTTCAAAACTGGATTTTGGCCCAGCGTATAAATGTTCGAACGTTCACCTTCGATGGTGTGTTGATGGAACTGACGAACGGGGACGAGTACGCGATCCCATTCTTCCTATTCCAGGAATCGGAACTCCGACTCCTTCAGCCTCATTGGGAGGAATGGCTCAAGGCGCACACGGATACGGTGAATCGCGAAGCAGCGATTGAGCAAGAACGGCAGCATGCGCTCTACCTGCAGTCGCAAGCCGCCGCATATCAACAAAACCGAGCGGAGATGGCGCAGATTGCAAGGTTGCAATTGCAGATGACGGCCGTGGCTGCGGGCGTGGTCGACATGTGGGAAGTTTTCATGTTTCCGCTCCCCGGAACGCCCTCCTATCCGATTTCCGTTGTCGTCATGGCCCGCAATTCGGATGTTGCATCGCAAATGGCGCTCGCCCAAAATCCGGGCTTTTCCGTAGGTCCGGCCCGAAGGCTCAACGGAAGGTTCCGTTGGTAGATGCCTCAAATGAACAATCGACTCGTTGCGGCTCGATACAATGTTTTCATTGCCATTGTCAGAGTCCTTGTCGCATTGTTTTTTTCTTCCGAACTTCCATCGCCAGTCGACGCTCAAGTTCGAATTCAATTCCCAAGTAGTCAACCAACGTATCACCAAGACTCTGTTGATTGCATTCAAACGGAGGTGTGGAATGAATTGCAAAAGTTCGGCGGGACATCATCTGGTAATTGCATAGATATTCAGCGTCAGGAACTCCCCCTAGGCAAACAAGCGTCAATCATTGTTGAAACCAAAACTCTTTGCGATACGTGCCCTGGGTATAGAAACCGCAACGCCTGCGATCAGTCGATGCCTGCGAAGCTCTACGAGTTCCAGTCACCAGTCAAGTCACCAGTCAGAGGGTTAACGAAAAACGACATCAGTCGAGGCTCTCCTATTGAGGTAACGCCATTTCCATCCAACGACGGATGGCATGCAGATATGGGCAGACTACATTTGCCCACAGTGCGTCCGGGAGTGGGCCAGCGATTGCTCAACGACCAGCTTCATTTCTATTCGCCTGACTCGCTCCTGGTCCTAGGGAGTGGGTTCCTGGTTGGTGGGTTGGTTGCAAACACAAAACTTGACCAGCAAATGTATGATTCGTTTCAAGATCGTGTCTCGTCGGCGAATCGAACTCGCCATTTCCTACATTCGTGGAAGAATTTGGGGAATGGCTATTATGTCGTACCCGTATTTGCTGCCCTATGGGGAATAGGAACTCTCTTCCCCGAAATGGAAAGACTGCAAATAACTGGGAGATGGGGCGAGCGCACGATTCGCGGACTGGCAGTTGGGGCGATCCCCACACTCTTCCTTCAAAATGCGACCGGTGCGTCTCGTCCAACTGAGGGAATTCAATCTTCTGCTTGGCATCCATTCCAAGACAACAATGGAGTGAGTGGACATGCATTTGTTTCTTCGATGCCTTTCATCACGGCTGCAAAGATGACGAACGAACCATGGAAGAAAAGTCTTTGGTATGTTGGCTCTGTTATTGGACCTTTGTCGAGAATCAATGATGGTTCCCATTATCCTTCTCAAGCGTTTCTAGGATGGTGGGTCAGCTATGTCGCAGCAAGCTCGGTACAGCAGAGCGAATTTTTTGAAAGTCGATGGCAGATCGCCCCGTACGTAGCGAACGACGGATATGGAGCAATAGGGACCTATCGATGGTAGCCGAACGGATTCCCGGCCTCCCTTTGCCAGTTGATCCGCGAGCAATCGACCGATCTGCAATAAGTTCACCGGCCCCCGCCGTTGTTGTCATTTGCGGTTTCGATTACCCTATAGAGAGTCCAAGAAAAACGCTTGGCCTGCCGCAATTTTTAATCTTTTCTTTTTGGAGGCCGAATCGATGTCTTTATCGTCGCAGGAAATCCGTGAGCTTTGCACTAAACAGGAGTTGAGTTTGGTGTTGGCCAGCCAACTTCCCGCTTTGGAGAAACTGTCCAGTACCGAGCTGAAGAAGCATGCTGTGAATGCCCGAAAACTTGTCGATAAGTGGCAGGATTTGTCACGTGCTCAAGCGCGAACGGAAGGCCGCACGAGCGGCTCGCCGAATCTCGACGGACGCACCCATGCGAAGCACGATCTATTCCGAGCCGCATTGGAAGCGTTTGAAGCCCGACTGAATTCAACCGCAGCCAAGCCTCCAATGCTTGCTTCGAAACGTCCCGTCAAGTCCACTGTGCGGGCCGCCGAAGCGAAGGCAACGCGTCAATCGACTCGCAAGCAGTTGCACGCAACAAAGAAAAAAATCAATGCCGCTTCGGCTGCGATTCCAGCTGCGAGTGTACCCGCCGTAACTGTGACCGCTGCAAAGATCACGCCGAAGAAAGTCAAGCCGAAAGCATCTGCAACCAAGAAAGTCTCCACCAAAGCCTCCGCTACCAAGCAGGCGTTGGTGAAGACAGCCAACGCCCGCGCGGCAAAACGAACGACCGTTTCCGTCGCTACCCCATTGAAACCCGCCACCAAGAAGAAGTCCACCAGCCAAGTCGCACCTGGAACAGCAGCCCAGCGAGTAACTTTGGGTGGAAAAGCGAAAGCCAATCGCGTTGCAATTTCAAACAACTCTAAGATCGTCGGCCATGTGTCCTCAAAAGGAAAGCGGACGCAAGCGAAGCGAGACTCGAAAGGCCGGTAGCGATTTTGCGAATCTGAACTATTGCGAATCTGAACTTTTGCGAATCTGAACTATTGCGAATCTGAGTTTCTTGAATGCCATACATGCCGGAACCACATCGGCAAACGAAAGGTATGCGGGTTCGCATTGGTTGGAAAATTCTCTAAAATCGGCTGAGTCAGTTCCAAACGAAGCTGCCCGTAGCAATGATTGAACTCTTTGATAAAGACCTCACTCGCGTCCGGCAGGCAAACGCAACCGACCACTTTGGTCCCTTGGCGAAGCACCCCGCAAGGTCGATCTCGTTCGCTACCAGATGACATATTATTGGGACTCGTTCCTTGAGTAGGTCGAAAACAAGGACAGCGCTTTCGTCAATTTAGCTCGACACAGCGAACTCGTTCGCTCGTTGGTTTGGCAAAGGGCACCGCGCACGCCTAGCCATTCTGCCCCCAAGTGAGTCAACAATTCAAGCTGGTTCAGTTTCAATGAACCCGCCAATGCAACACTCAGCCCAACATCGTGCGCGAGTTGAATCAATTCTTGCAGTTGGTCAATCGAACAATGATCTAGCAGCCCACCTGTCCTTTTGTTGTGGGTATCGATCAGCACGTAGCGACATTCAAGCGAACGAGCCGCTTCTATCACGTCCGTCCAATCGGGTGAACATGCTTCCGTTGTATCTGCGTAATGTACCAAGATCAGCTGAGAAGGCTGTTCCAATGATTGTGAAATTCGTTCGGCAGTTTCTTGCCATTTTTTCCCATTGCAATTCGCCAAAGCCAGTTTGAGATGAAATCGCAGAGGCAAAATGGCTGCCAAAGATTCATCTAATTCGAACGGCCATTCTGCGAGCTCTCCTCCAGCCACGCTAATGTGAACGTCGCTGGCAATCTCCAATCGGGTCAACTCCAGAATCGTTTCAAGCTTTGGTCGGCCAAGTGAACCGTGCTCGGGTTCCTTGAGGTCGAGCCACTTCGCCCCCGATTCGATCACCCACTCAGCCTCAATCGCCGAACGCGCGCTGACCAGCAAATTCGGGGGTTCTGGCATCCAGTTGAGATTTTTCAAGACCCTAGCCATTCGATGTTAACGCCCCGGCATTGGAAGAACTGCCCTCACAATACCACCCGTTGTTGTGGTTGCACACGATTCGGTGTACAAATATCGCTGGATTGCTAGCATTTCGAGTTGAATTGCAAGAGTCGGATATCGATTATGGAATAGGGCAGCGGTTGAACGCACACTTCAGTTATATCACAAATCAGGAAACCCTCCATCAGCTATGTGACAAGATAGCTGCCCAGAAACTTGTCGCTTTTGATACGGAATTTGTGGCAGAAGACTCGTATCGACCCGAACTTTGTTTAGTCCAAGTAGCGACGGAAGATGAAATCGCAATCATCGACCCATATGCTTGCGGCGATTTGAATCCGTTTTGGCAATCGCTGATCGATCCTGCCACAACGGTGATTGTTCATGCGGGACGAGAAGAGACGCTGTTTTGCTACCGGGCGACCCAGAGTCTGATCCCAAATCTGTTCGACATTCAAATTGCCGCTGCCTTTCTAGGTTTCGAGTACCCGGCCTCGTACGGAAACCTAGTCCATCGCTTCACCGGCATGATTCTCGACAAGGAGGAAACACGATCGGATTGGCGAAATCGACCACTTTCCAATCAACAGCTTCAGTACGCTGCCCAGGATGTTCGCGATTTACCAAGGCTTTTCCGAACACTTAAGCAGCAGGTCGAAAAACTGAATCGTCTTCCTTGGCTTGTCGAAGAGACCAAGCAACGGCAAGAAGAGCTGGCGGAATTTGAGACCAATGAAAACTGGTATCGCATCAGTGGCATTCAAGCCCTTTCAGGTAATTCGCTATCGATTGTGCGTGGACTTTGGAATTGGCGTGACACCAAGGCAAAGGAACGAGACATCCCGCCTCGCAAGATCCTTCGCGACGACTTGCTGATCGAACTGGCTCGTCGAGGGACATCCGATGTCCGGCGGATGACATCTTTGCGAGGCATGGAGCATCGTCACACGAAACAGTATTTGCCGGAGCTCGCAAAAACGATCGAAGACGCGATGAATCAACCGCCGCCGACTTGGCCCAAGAAAAACCGTTACGGAAAAGGGCAACCCGCCGGAATGCTTACGCAGTTTCTATCGGCCGCCCTCGCCTATATCTGTCGCACAAAACGCATCTCGCCCGCCATCGTGGCAACATCCGATGATCTGAGGGATTTTGTCAAGTATCGGCTCGACCCGATCAACGACGGCTCATCTCCACCTTGCTTAACGGTTGGCTGGCGAGCCGAAATCGTCGGCAAGGAACTTGATGAATTGCTGACGGGCAAGTTAGCCATGGTTCTCGATGACCCAGATAGCGACATGCCGATCAAATTCTGTCGCCCGCAACACAGCTAAGAAAGAGTCACAGCTGGCTGCTGCTGTGTGGCGCAGTGAAATGCGCCAAGCCCGAAGATGAAATCCGATGCGTCCAAGCATACGACTCGGCGTTCCGGCATTAAGTCTTGCAGGATTCCTGCTGCTGCATCGTCCGTTTCCCGGTAACCAAACGTGGGCATCAACACGATCTCGTTCGCAATGTAAAAATTGCAATAACTCTCCGGTACCCTTCTTCCTTGGATCAAGCGGGGTGGTGGTGTCATCAATGGAATCACATCGAGCGGTCTTCCGTGCGCATCGGTCATGCCTACTAAATTCTGGCGTTGCAGTTCCAACTTGTCTGCGTTGGTATCGTTGCTCGAGCAGGATACCGCCGCCAATACGAGCCCCGGACGAATAAAACGAACTAGTTGATCGATGTGGCTATCGGTGTCGTCACCAGCTAACGCACCACCGTCAACCCAGAGCACTTTGCGAACGTTCAACATTCGCCGCAACTCCGATTCGACCAACTCGCGTGTCCAATGAAAGTTCCTGGTCGATGATAACAGCACGCTACTCGTTGTCATCAATGTTCCTTGCCCATCGGTCTCAATCCCGCCACCTTCGGCGACCAGACTACTGGCAAACGACTCTATAGGTGAGTCTCCCTCGGTACGCAGCTTTCCCGCTGCATTGAGCAAGTTACAGACTTTTTCGGACGCGGCTGCATCCTTCTCGTGTGGATACTTATTCCCCCAAGCGTTGAACCGCCACCGCGTTGCTCCCAATTTTGTTCCGTCTTTGTTCAACAAAAACGTCGGCCCGAAATCGCGGATCCACGTGTCGTTGGTCGGAACGTCGTGAATCGTAACATTGTCAACGTCGCTCAAGCTTTGTTGGGCTTGAGAGATCGCTTCCGGAGTTCCTCCAAGAACGTGAACATGCTCGACTTCGGCAAGGATCCGTACCATGCGCTCGGTTACCAACGGGATGTTCGTAAATCGACCAGGCCAGGTTTTCAAGTTGTGCGGCCAGGATATCCATGTGGCTTCGTGGCGTTCCCATTCGGCAACCCATCGATAGCCCGCCTCCACGGCCGATCCAGCGATCGCTTCCTCTTTTTCCGTTCTTTCGCTCATTCGTCAATCCATCGTTTCGTGAGATCCGAATAGGCATCAATTCTTCGATCGCGCATAAACGGCCAATAGGTTCGTTGTGTGTTGATCTTGCTCAAATTGCAATCGACGATAACCATTTCCTCGTTGCTGTGGCTGGCTCGATGCAGCAAATTGCCTGCTGGATCGAAAGCAAACGAAGCTCCCCAAAACTCAATCGAGTCCTCAACACCGACACGATTTGCCGCTCCGACAAAAACGCCGTTTGCGATCGCATGGGACCTCATCATGGTTTCCCAGGCTTCGTGTTGGCTTTTTCCGAAGACGGGTTTATCGGGTACGCTCCAGCCGATCGCTGTGGGATAAAGAAGAATTTCTGCTCCCTTAAGTGCGAAAAGTCTTGCGGCTTCGGGATACCACTGATCCCAGCATACGCCGACACCCAGTACTCCAAAACGGGTCTTGGCCACGGTAAAGCCCGTATCGCCGGGTGTGAAGTAGAACTTTTCGTAGTAGAGCGGGTCATCGGGAATGTGCATCTTGCGATAGAAGCCGACTTGAGCTCCATCGGCGTCGAAAACGACAGCGGTGTTATGATAAAGCCCGTGCGCCCGGCGTTCGAAAATCGAGCCGGTGACGACCACGGAGCAGTCGCGAGCCACTTCGCTCATAGCTTGGCTCGTCGGCCCGGGGATGGTTTCGGCCCATTCAAATCGAAAGTGCTCTTCGCTTTGACAAGGATAGGGCGCGTTGAAAAGTTCTTGCAGGCAAACGATGTTGGCCCCTTGTGAGGCAGCTTGTCGCACGCGATCGATCGCTTTGTCGGTGTTTTCTTTTTGGTTTTCCGAGCAGGTCATCTGCACCATCGCCAATCGAACAGTGCGAGCTTTCGTCGCAGTCATCTGGATTCCTTTGAAAAAAGGTTTGCAATTCTGGTATTCGCTTGGATTATCTTGTGTTTTTCGCTCAAGCATTTTAGGGGTGTTCGCCCAACGGCACCTCCTTTACTCGAGTGCCTGCTAACTGGTGATACCCGTGCAAGAAGCTTAGCAAGCGGCGCGAACCGCTGCTAGCAGTCTTCACCAAATCCAACCTACACTTTTCGTTTTGACAAAGCACCTGCATGCGAAAGACTTCTCGGGATGATACAATTCGATATCACCCATCGAGCCTTTTAACATCAATTTCATGGATTTGCCCCTTTTAGAAAGAACGGCATGACTACAGACGGATCAGCCAAAGCGGATTTGGATCGCTTGCAACGTGCTCGCGAACAAATCATCGGTCAACTGTCCAAAACCATTGTGGGACAAATCGATGTGGTCGAACAACTCCTCATCTGTGTCTTCGCGCGGGGTCACTGTTTGCTCGAAGGGGTCCCTGGTTTAGCCAAGACTTTGATGATCAGCACGCTTGCTAAGTCCCTGAGCCTGTCCTTCAGCCGTATCCAGTTCACGCCCGACCTAATGCCGGCCGACATCACAGGTACGGAAGTGCTTGAGGAGAATCGATCGACTGGCACGCGAGAACGGCGATTCATGGAGGGTCCACTGTTTGCCAACGTCGTTCTGGCTGACGAAATCAACCGAACGCCTCCCAAAACCCAAGCCGCTCTGCTGGAAGCCATGCAAGAGCGTCAAATCACCGTCGGTCGAGTTCGTCACTCGCTTTCCGATCCCTTCTTCGTGCTAGCGACACAAAACCCGCTCGAACAAGAGGGAACGTACCCGCTACCTGAAGCCCAACAGGACCGATTCATGTTCAAGGTCCTCGTTGGCTACCCAAACTTTGCGGACGAATTCGAAATAGCTAGGCGGACCACCGGTCGGGGTATCGCAGAAATCCAAGCGGTCTTGTCCGGCGAAGAGATTCTCAGTCTGCAAGAATTCATTCGAGGAATCGAAGTCTCCGAAAACGTGATTCGATACGCTTTGGCCATCGTTCGTCAAACACGCGTCGGACAAGAAGGCGTGCCTGACTTTGTACGGGAACAAGTTGCATGGGGAGCGGGGCCTCGTGCAGTCCAATTTCTCATTCTCGGTGCCAAAGCCCGAGCCGCAATGTCCGGCAGATCGCACGTCGATCCTGCCGACATTCAATTTTGTGCCAAGCCGGTCCTGCGACACCGCATGGTTGTGAATTTCGCCGCCGAAAGCGACGGCATCACAAGCGATGCTGTCATCGATCGAATTATTTCCTCCACACCGACCGCTCAAGACGAATTGCTACGCGATGCCCGATTCCAAAGAATACTTGCATCCTGAGGCCATTCGACGCATTGCGTCGATGGAACTGAGGGCACGCAATATCGTTGAAGGGTTTATGTCGGGCATGCATCGCAGTCCCTACTTCGGCCAATCGGTCGAGTTTGTACAGCATCGCCAGTACGTCCCCGGCGACGACTTACGACACATCGATTGGAAAGTCTGGAGCCGCCAAGACAAACTCTACATCAAGCAATACGAAGAGGACACGAGTCTCCGGTGCACGCTTTTGCTAGATGCCTCCGAGAGCATGTCCTATGGGCGAGGTCCGCTCAACAAGTTCGACTATGCCGCCACGATTTGCGCCTGCATCGCGTACCTAACGCTTCGCCAACAAGACGCGGTTGGCCTGACTGTCTTCGACCAAAAGATTAGGTCGCGGCTGCCCTGGCGTTCCAGTCGTTCCCATTTGCAGAGTATCTTTAAAGCCTTGCAACAAACGACTCCAAACGAAAAAACAAACCTGACGCAAGTCTTTCGAGAAATCAGCGATACCTACCCAAAACGTTCGCTGATGGTCGTCGCTTCCGATTTTTTGGGCAGCGAAGCACAAACGCTCAAATCGTTGGCTGCGCTTAAGCACGCGGGGCACGACATTTTGGTTTTCCATGTACTGGATGATGACGAGCTTGATTTTCCGTTCAACGACCCGACTCGCTTCGAAGGCATGGAATCGATGGATCACCTGACCTGCAACCCGCGTGCGCTCCGCGAAGGCTACCTTGAGTCGTTGCAGCGTTTCTTAGATCGAGTACGACACGCTTGCGCAAGCTCCCAAATCGACTATCAGTTGATTCGAACCAGCAAGAATATCGATGCCGCCTTGGTCGCTTACCTTACCTCGCGTATGGCTCACATGAGGAAGAAGTAAACAACGATGCAATTCTTATTTCAACCGCTGGCTTGGGGGTTTTTGCTGGTCTTGCTCCCGTTGTTGATCCACCTGATCAACCTCGTGCGACATCGACGTACTCATTGGGCCGCCATGGAGTTCTTGCTCGAAAGCTACCGCAAGCATCGTCGCTGGGTCTGGCTCAAACAAGCCTTGCTCATCGCATCGAGAATGTTGGCCGTCGCAATCGCAGTTGCCATGTTGGCCCAATGGGTCAGTGGCTCCCGTTGGCTTTCGCTCATCAGTCAAACGACGACCCATCATTATGTGGTTTTGGACGATTCGGCATCCATGGGTGACACCTCCTCAAGTGGTTCGGCTTATCAATCGGCGTTGAAAGCCGTTCAAGCCATCGCATCCAACACCAGCACTCAAGATGGCTCGCACCTGCTGACGGTGATTCGCGCTTCGAGAGGGACTCTCGCATCTGCTCGTGCAAAAGAGGCCACGGCCATCGAATCCTCCGCCTCGAAAACAACCAAGCCTGGTGAAGCGTCGCCAATGTCAACGTCAACGTCAATGTCACCGTCAACAACTCCGCAAGCCGATACCGTTGCGGACATACTGTCTCGGACGATCCCATCCGACCCTGCGGCATTGCTCAGCAAGATCAGTTCGACGCAGACAAGCTCGCTCGATACCGGCCTAGGCGACTCGTTGGAATTGATTTCGCCTTTGATCCAACAGGCGTCGACTGAAAAACCGATCGTTTATCTGATGAGCGACTTCCGGAGCAAAGACTGGAGCAATGCCACGCTTCTTAAGCAGCAATTGCAATCGCTACCCGGAAGCGATCTGGACTTGCAGTTAATCGATTGTGTTCCAGATCGACATGAGAATTTGACGTTGGTGTCGATCGCGCCACAACAAGAAGTATTGGCGGCTGGTGTGCCTGCCATGATGAATATAGCGATTCGCAACAATGGACTAGCTCCCGTCCGCAACGTTACCGTTCGAGTTCTAGCGGTCGATTACGGTGATCGTCAGCCGGATCAAAAGCCGACCGCAGCCCACTCGGGATTGGTGACAGAGCTTCCTTCACTCATCCTCGAACGCTTGGAACCAGGCGAGTTGATCACTAGGCACGTTCAAATCTTGTTTCCGAGAAGCGGTTCGCATGTGGTGGAAGCTCAACTGCCACCCGATTCGTTGATGTCGGACAATTCCGCACGCTGCGTGCTCGATCTCCAAGAGGGCATTCGAGTCCTTCTCATCGATGGTGATGCCGCCGGTAAGCACTCGTTCTTTTTTGAATCGGCACTCAATCCAGGTGGCAGCGCGAAGACGGGATTGATCATGTCTCGCGAAGGTCCAGAGTTTCTCCGCGATTCCGATCTGACCACGATCCAGAATTATGCATGCATCATTATGCAAGCGGTTCCATCGCTCGACCCTCGCGCCCTGGAAAATCTGCATCGTTATGTTTCCCGCGGTGGTGGATTAGCCATATTCTTTGGCGAACAAATGTCGGATGCGGACTACTTGCGATACAACTCGATTTGGACCAAGCCGATCAACGGTTCCGACAACGCCATTGCGTTATTACCATTTTCGATTAAAGGCCCCAAAGACTTGCCGACGAAGCCTGGGGATACGACACCTGACTTGATCGCGGATAACCATCCGATCTTTGAGCCGTTCCTCGGCTTGAGCAACTCGCCTTTCCAGTTCGTGCGGATACAGCGTTACTTGGAAATAGAC
>JAIPFP010000012.1 GCA_021736575.1 Pirellula sp.
TCACGCACAAGCTTCCCAATCCATTCTTGGTCATTGCGACAGAAAACCCGAACGAGCACGAAGGGACCTTTCCGTTGCCGGAAGCGCAGCTCGCTCGGTTCTTTATGAAGTTCACGCTTGGCTACCCATCCATGGAGGAAGAGCTGAAAATGTTGCAGATGCTCGAACGTGAACACCCGATCCATTCGTTGACCAGTGTCATTGGCGTGGATGAAATCGTTCAAGTGCAACAGCTTGTTAAACAAGTCTACGTCGATTCTAAGGTGCGGCAATACATGTTGCAGATCGTCCATGAAACCAGGTCGCATTCCGACTTGGCGTTGGGTGGAGGACCGCGTGCCACGATTGCCATCTTTCGCGCGTCGCAGGCCATGGCTGCGATTCGCGGCCGCAACTATGTTCAACCCGATGACGTAAAGAAGATCCTGGCACCTGTCATGGCACACCGATTGATCTTGAGGCCGGAGAGCCGGTTGCGACGAATGACAAGCGAACAAATCTTGGATAGTATCGTTGCCGAGATTGCGGTCCCAACTCTCGAAGAGACGAAAGCTTGAGTCGCTGGAAACAAGCAATCGCACTCCAAGGCAGTGATTTGTTTCGCGAGGCACATCTCCGTCACTGTCATCGCTTTTGCGGAACTTGCGTTCTTAGAACGAGCGGTGCGTTTTCTTGACCCGCTGATCGGACATCGCGACGAGGCGATATGACTGAGGGACGCGAATCCCAATACGAAGTCGGCTCAATCGAGGGAGCCTCGTTTGATTGCGTAGCGACGGGTTCCATCGCTTCGAATTGAATGCTTGGTACGCTGCGCTGTTCTGCAGTGAGTTTGGCGGGGGCGTCGGATTGGGAAATGACAGGATCCTGGTTGAGCGGCTTTTTTCCCCGCACGAGTCCGAAAGATTTTGCCGATTGCATGTCACTCGTCAACGACACGCCACGTTTTCGGAGCGACCGTGCGGCGCTCACGTCGTCTTTGAAAGGATCGATCAAGACATCCGGGATCGATGACTTATCAAGTTCAGGCAATGCGTTCGACGGAGTTGGAATGAACGGGGCTTGTTCGTCCGCTGGCTGATGACTTGGAGGGGTTGGGAGAGACTTTAAACCATTTGATTTGTTCCCGGGAGCCTTTTCCGCTGGGTCGCTTGCTTGCGGAGAAACCTTTGAAGGAGCTATCGGCGTCTCGATGGTCGGCAGTTCCACAAGTTGATCACACAAGGAACCCATCGCATGCTTTTTCGGCTTGTCTGGAAAGAGATAAGCAGCTTTTGGATTTGAGCGGCTGTTTTGACCACGAGTTGATGCGGAAGCCGGGGCACGTGTGCCGTCGAAATTCGATCTAACATTGTTGCTATCGCATTGTCGACAAGACTGCGTGCTCCTCGCTCTCATGCTGTCGCCTAGTTCGTCCAGACGCTTCAAGAATTTCTCGGCGAACGAAGGTTTGGGGACGCACTGGCCGCTGAATCTGTTTTTGGAGTCGCCGGCCGGGACAGATGGCTCGCAACCGAAACTAGGGTCAAGCGTTCGGGCTTGAAGTGAAGCGCATCGGTCGCACTGCTGCCCAAGAGCATTGAGTGGGGAGCCGAGGACTCCAGCAGCTAAGCTCAAACCGAGGTACAGTCGGGTAAGCTTTTTCGCAAAAGTCGCTCTCTTGGGTGCTTGAGTCGAAGTGGCTATCGCTGGCATAAATACATTTCCTTTAGCATGTCTCGGTGGCAAATAGCGTCGACGCTTCTTTTGGCCTGTTTGTTTCGCTACTCGGAAAGTGCTATCGAACCGTTAGTGGCGGAATCCTCAGATCTTTCGGAGTATCCGTCAAAGGCTTTGCGGTTATCGCAAACCCCCCTTTCTACTCAATTGGTAAGCGATTCGCGGCAGGAAACCTTTAGGCAAAATGACTCGGCCTGCACAACCCGCATAATCCGCCAAAAGCATTGATAATCCTTGCGGTCTGGGTAAGATTTCCGGTGTTGTGTCGAAAGCTAGCGTAGAGTTTGCTCAGCAGAGACGACTGCCAAGTGGGAATCGTCGCTTTAGCAAATCCGGGGTATTGAAAATGGAAAAAACGGAAAACGCAGGGGAACAGATCGTTGCAGTCGACCGGCGCCGAGGCAGTCGCCGCACGATGGCGGACGCAGATGAAGCGCAGGTTCGAGCGATGATCGCTCAAGAAAAGAAAAGCCTCAAAACACAACGCCGCCGCCAAATTGACCCAACCACTTGCGAACGGGACTACTCAGGCGACGAGGTGGAGTTCATGCAAGCCATGGACGCCTACAAAAGACGAAATGGTCGAATGTTCCCTACTTGTAGTGAAATACTGGAAGTTATCCGCGACTTGGGATACTCGCGGCCGGATCGAAATGCGGGTTTCGTGGCATTAATCGAACCAATTGACGAAAAAATCTCAGTCGCTCTCTAGCCAGAAAAGCTTGGCTAGTCCGCAAGTTGGATAAGTTGCGACCTGTGTTTTTCCACGTCTGAACCCTAAATCGTTGACCTTAACTTGCCTCGGTCTACAATGCCAATGTTCAAAAGGCATTTTTGACCCGATGAACAGGTATTCCTGTCGAAGCAATTTGTAGATTTGACCTTTGGGGTCTAGGGCACGTGAAACAGATGAGTAAACGATGGTTAGCAGCATTACCTGTCTATAATGAGGTGGGCTACGTAGACCAAGTCCTCGATGAGGTACTAAAATACGCGTCTAACGTTCTAGCTGTGAACGATGGGTCCAACGATGGAACGGGCGAATTGCTCGACGAACGCAAAGATATCGCAGTTGTTCATCATGACAAGAATCGCGGGTACGGAGCTGCGCTGAGGACCGCGTTCCAATATGCCATCGACGAGGGCTACGAATTTGTCGTCACACTCGACTGCGACGGGCAGCATCAACCCCAACGAATTCCTCGGTTCGTTTCCGCATGTCAAAATGCGGACATCGTGTCGGGTTCGCGTTATTTAAAGACCTATGACGGAGATAGTGTCCCGCCCGCCCAACGCCTCTTCATCAACAAACAAGTTACCAAGACGATCAACGATTTGTTCCATTGGAACTTAACCGATACATTTTGCGGGTTCAAGGCATATCGAACTTCCTCGTTGAAGCAGTTTAATATCACGGTGGACGGGTATGCCATGCCGTTGGAGCTATGGGCTCAAGCGGCCATGCTGGGAATGAAGATTCTGGAAGTCCCGGTCCCGCTAATCTACCTGGACGAGAAGCGATCCTTTGGTGGAGCACTCGACGATGGTGGTGTTCGGCTCGCATATTACAACAAAGTGATTGACGAAAGTGTTCAGGCGATGCTCGCGCAAGGCTTCTCATTGCCTACGGCAGCCAGCAATTGCGGTGGGGAGTGTCCATAGCGTGTCTATCTTGGCCCGAAATGGCCAGCGGTCCTTCAAAGTTCCGAAAGAGAATAATCGCTTTCTTTGTTGGCCATCGGCGAAAGAGTCCCAGGTCCTGATCGATGGCAATCGCGCCATCTTCGAAAGCCCCGGCACGCCCCAATGGATTGTGCGCCTGCGTCATCATGCCCGACGCGAGGCAATCCGAGCAGCCACCGAATACACTTCCGAATACACTTCCGAATGTGCGGCATCGCGATTCGCGGCATCGCGGATTGGCTCCAACACACGCTTGGAGTTAGAAAAATCGCAGCTCATTTTGGGTGGTCATCAACCCGAGCTCTTTCATCCCGGCGTTTGGTTCAAGAATTTCCTGCTTGCCAAAATTGGTCAACAAACGGGCTCGACCAGCTTGCATGTCATCATCGACCACGATACCGCTCGCTCCGATTCTTTGCGGGTTCCGAGTAGCAGCGATGCCACGAGCAACGGTCGATCGCATCGACAGTATTTCCAAAAATCAGTTCCGTTGCCGATTCGAATGGATTCACAACCAAGGATGTCATGGCATGCGACTCGAACACAGTTTTCGAGCAGCGAAGCTTGGCAAGAAACGAAGCGTCAGATTGCGGAATCGCTTGCGAGTTGCGGCTTGGAAACATCGATACTGGTGGAAAGGTCCAGGCTGTTGGAGACCTGCATTCGCGACTGCGTGAATTTCAGCGACGCTTTCTCTCGGTTTCGGCATCTCATCGAACTCGATAACGGAATTCGCAACTTGGAAGTGCCGCTCGGGCGGCTTTGCCAAGAGCCCGCTTTTGGCGTGTTCGTTCACCATTGTGTTCGAAATGCGGAGGACCTTTGGTTGTCCTACAATGAATGCCGAACAGCCTATCGAGAGCGGCACGGAATCCGCAATCCAGTCCAGCCGGTGATTGAGTTGCAGCGTGAGAGGCATTGCATCGAATTGCCATTTTGGATCTATCGAGAGGGGGGGGAAGCCTTGGTTGATCGCCAACGTTTGTGGATCGCTCAGGGCAGTGGAGAGTCTTTGATTCTATGCAATCATCCCGTACCGGACCGGCGAACCATCACGGTCGAGTTGCCTCTGGATGAATCGAAACTGACCTCGGTGTGGCAGGACATCGCGGACAGCGGCATCTGTATTCGACCGCGTGCGCTGATGACTACCATGTATCTTCGTTGTTTCTTGGCGGATTTGTTTGTGCATGGAATAGGCGGTGGAACCTACGACGAATTGACAGACGCAATCATCGCGCAATGGTTAGGCATACAACAAGCGCCGGTTTACCTAACCAGCTCGGCATCGCTACATCTTCCGTTAGAAGAGCGGTCGGAGGATTCAGAAGATGGCGATTGGTTGGAGAATCTTCGAGAGTTGCAATTGATTCGCTCTGCCCCCGAACGGTTTTTAGATCGATCCTTGGATCCTTGTCGAAGACTGTTCGAGGAACATGCCCAATTGCTTTCGAAAATACCGCCGCGAGGCCACAAGCGACCGTGGCATCAACAGATGGTGCAAATCAAGCACCGCATTGAAGATGCCATCATCGATCCAAAACGTATGGCGTTCTCGAATCATGAAAGGCTGTTGCGGGAAAGACAACAGGACAAGATCCGCAAGTCACGAGAATACTCTTTTGTATTATTCGAGGAACGAGACGTAGTGGCGAGACTTTCAAGGCTTGCGGACGAAGCCATGGCACCACAAGTTTAGGTCCCGCGCACGCTGCTTGTTCCGTGATCCTGCTCGCACTACATTGGGATGTGAAAGTCAATCCGTCGACTCAGCCCCACAATTCCCATCATGCAAACCAATCCGCAACCCAGCCAATTCTCACGTCGAAGTCTCCTCGCCAGCGCCGCAGTTCTGGCAGGCACGACGTTGGCATCCACGAATGCGAAACAAATTCAAGCAATGCCAATCCAAGTTCCTCAAGATTCCGTTCCGGACCGCTTCAAAATTACAAATCGCCGCATCCGACAATCGGTGATGGGTTGGTGCTTCAAGCCGATGCCCGAGTCGGAACTAATCGATCATTGCGCTGAAATTGGCCTGGAGGCCATCGAGGGAATCGATGCCAAGTTCTACCCGCTGGCGAAAGCCAAAGGACTCAAAATTGCATTGGTCGGAAGCCATGGTTTCGCAACAGGTCCAGTGAACCCAGCCAACCACCGCGAGTGTATCGATAAGCTGAGCAAAAGTATCGACTTGGCTGTCCAGTTCGGTGCGCCCAGTGTCATCACGTTCACCGGAATGCGCATTCCCAACATGCTCGACTCAACCGCAGAATCGAACTGCCTCGATTGCTGGAAGAAAGTCATCGAGCATGCCGAAAAGAACAAAATAACCTTGGTCCTCGAACACCTAAACTCACGCGATGACTCTCACCCGATGAAGGGGCATCCAGGCTATTTCGGCGACGACGTCGAACGCTGCATTGATTTAGTCAAACGCATGGATTCAGCCAATTTCAAGCTGCTTTTCGACATTTATCATGTTCAGATCATGAACGGCGACGTAATTCGCCGCATCGAAAAGCATCATCGCTGGATCGGGCACTATCACACCGCCGGAAATCCAGGTCGGGCTGAAATGGATGAGTCGCAAGAGATCAACTATCCCCCCATCTTGAAAGCCATTCTCGCAACCGGCTACCAAGGCTTCGTCGCTCAAGAGTTTATTCCTACTTGGAAGGATCCGGTCCGTTCGCTCCGTCACGGTGCAATGGTCATGGACGTCGCCTAGGGCGATCGGCAGATTGCAGTATCACAACCCGATGCGTAAGCGAGGGACAATTTCGCAGGTCCCACACTTACGTATCGGGTTATGATTGGTAGTTTTCAGTCTGCCGCTCGCCTACTAGTAGCCCGGATCGACCCTTTTTATACTGAAAAGGAGTTGAAAGTTCCAGAAAGGTGTTTGTTGAAGGAACTGGGCGTGCGATATACTTGATAGTTGGATCTACTCCCAGATAAACCACCCACGTTTTCCACTCGTCTCAGTTGCTTTTTGCTGAAGGCTTTTCATGGACCAGCCGATGCGCGATTTTACCGACCTTTTGCTTACCCGGGGCATTATCGCCCTGGAGCAATTGTCCGAAGCCAAAGGAATTTCGAAAAAAGAGGATACGTCCATCGGACAATGCCTCGTCAAACTCGGCTACGCCACCGGCGAAGAGGTTACCCAGGCGCTCGCCGAATTTTACAAGTTTGAATATGTTGATTTGAGCGCCATCCGGATTCCAGACCACGTGATCCAGCTCGTGCCCGAGTCGGTCGCCCGCGAAAACAAAATCATCCCCATCTCCGACGAAGATGAGACCATCAAGGTCCTCGTTTCCGACCCATTCGATATCGAAACGATCGAAAAATTGCGTTTCATTTTGAATCGTAAAGTGGAAACGGCACTCGCACCCCAAGAACACATCCAAGAAGCTATTAATAAATATTATGGCCAGGTTGAGGGTGAGTCCGCTGACTCGATGTTGCAGGAATTCACCGACACGCAGATCGACTTCACCGAAACCGAAGAAGACAAGTTGCGGGAAGACGAGGACGGGGGGGACGATAGTGCCCCAGTTGTCCGTCTCGTTCAATACATGATCGGCGAAGCGGTCCAGTTGCGAGCATCGGACATTCACGTCGAACCATTCGAAGAGCGAGTCCGAATCCGTTATCGAATTGACGGCGTTCTGGTTGAGCGAGATAGCCCCCCTAGAAGACTACTCAACGCCATTCTGTCTCGGATCAAAATCCTCGCCAAAATGGATATCGCCGAACGGCGACGGCCTCAAGACGGTCGTATCAAGATCACCGTGGGCGAGAAGGAGCTGGATCTCCGGGTCAGCATTATCCCGACCAACCACGGCCAGTCGGCCGTTATGCGACTCCTCGACAAAGACAACATCAAGGTTGGGGTCAAACAGCTTGGCCTGGCCGAACGTGACTTCAAATTGTTTGCAGGCTTGATCAAGCGACCCAACGGTATTTTTCTGGTAACGGGCCCGACGGGTTCCGGAAAGACCACAACGCTCTACGCCGCCTTGAACGCCCTGAATCGACCGGACCGTAAGATCATCACCGCCGAGGACCCTGTCGAGTATTACCTCCCAGGCGTCAATCAAGTCGAAGTGCGGCACAACATTGGACTCGATTTTGCGAGAATTATTCGGGCCATGTTGCGTCAAGCACCCAACATCATCCTCGTCGGGGAAATGCGAGATACGGAAACCGCTCAGATGGGTATCCAAGCCAGTCTGACTGGACACTTGGTATTTAGTACGCTACACACAAACGATGCGCCAAGTGCTGTAACGCGAATGACCGACATGGGTGTGCCCGGTTACATGGTTGCAAGCAGCGTTATCGCCGTTCTGGCTCAGCGTTTGGTCCGCAAAATTTGTACCCGCTGCAAGGTCCCTGTTACCCTGTCCGATTCCGTTTTGGAGGACGCTGGATTGCCCAAGGAAATCGTTCCATTCGCCAAATTCTCGAAGGGAAAAGGCTGCCCCTATTGTCAGAAAAAGGGCTATCGCGGACGAATCGGCATTTACGAGTTGATGATCGTGAACGGTCGCCTGCGCGAGAAAATGTTCGCAGGACGGTCATCCGCCGATCTCCGAACGGAGGCCATAAACTCAGGCATGACAACGCTTTACTGCGACGGTTTGCGAAAAGTCATCACGGGCATCACCACGTTGGATGAGGTTTACCGCACCGCCAAGAAGACGGAGCAAGAACACATCGCCATCGAGAAAGTCATCAAAGAATTCATGGGTTAATCGTCCCGACCCATCAGACCGTCAATCGTGCTACGTACGAACGGATTCGGGGTCGTGGATCGGTGACGCGTTGGGCAGATGGCAGGTGCTGCTTTCAGGCACCTCATGGTTTTTATGGCCGCGCATTTCCCCCAAAGACTCGTTAGGGACGCCGAGATCTTCGGAACGAGCTCTGGGCTTTTCTGGCAAACCGGCGAAATTAACGAAGCAAAATTTTCTCCGCGTTAAAGCCGTGACTACAATCAGGTTGGCACGGGAAATAAAATTCTAATTTTCCATGTCGTCAATTTGACCTCATCTCTTTTCTTTAAATAAAGGACGCCCTCGTGCGTTCTTCCATCGTTTATGGCAACAGTCCTCGTCGACAAACTACTTCAGGCTGCGATTAAGCAGGGGGCCAGCGACATTCACATCGTCGTGGGCCAGCCACCCGTCTTTCGTTTGCATGGTCGCATGCGAAAGCTTGAAACGAAAGTATTGGAGGCAGACGATACGGTTCAGTTGATGAAGAGCATTGCCCCCGAACGGTGCCAACGTGAACTTCAAGAATCGGGTAGTTCCGACTTTGGGTTTGCATTTGGAACATTGGCTCGCTTTCGAGTTTCCATTTTCAAGCAGCGCGGTTGCATCTCGATGGTGCTCCGACAGATTCCAAATGACAAGTTGACACCCGAGCAGCTTGGACTGCCTGAGTCGGTGATCAAAATGTGCTTGCGGCCGCGAGGTCTGGTGTTGGTGACTGGGCCGACCGGATCGGGTAAAAGCACCACGTTGGCAAGCATCGTGAACTTCATCAATGAGGGGCACGACCACCATATCATCACGATCGAGGATCCGATCGAGTTTTATCATGAGCACAAAAAATCGACCATTAATCAACGCGAGGTGGGGGTGGATGTTCCGAGTTTTTCGGAAGCCATTCGACGTGCGTTGCGTCAGGATCCCGATGTGATTCTGGTGGGTGAAATGCGCGACTTGGAAACGATTTCCGCTGCGATCAGTGCGGCGGAAACAGGCCACATCGTTTTCGGAACGCTGCACACCAACAGTGCGATGGGTACGGTAAACCGGTTGATCGATGCGTTCCCAGGAAACTTGCAGGACCAGATTCGAACACAGTTGTCAACGAGTTTGCTCGGCGTGGTTGCTCAGACGCTGATTCCCAAGATCGGTGGCGGTCGAGTGGCCGCTTATGAGATTTTGGTTGTTACGTCCGGCATCGCTAACTTGATTCGTGAAAACAAAACGTTCCGTATTGGTTCGGCTATTCAAACCGGTGCCAAGTTTGGAATGCAATTGATGGATGACGCTTTGTTTCAGCATTGGAAGGCGGGTCGAGCCACCGTGGAAGACATTTTGGCCAAGGCGCATCGCCCAGACGATCTGGCCAAGCGAATCGGAGACGCCAGACGGGGCCTCGACGAAGAACAGCCAAAAGAAGAATTTGATCACAATTCCTAGCTAACAGGGACTAGAGCTAATGAGTTCGCGACGTATAGGCCAGATCTTTGTCGACATGGGGTTCATGACCGACGAGCAATTGCAATTGCTGCTGGATGAACAACAGCAGCAGCCAGGTGCATTGCTCGGCAAATTGGCCGAAGACATGTCGTTGATCACCGATGATCAATTGGCCCAAGCCCTCGGCGAACAACAGAACATGAAGGTGGTGTCGTTGGGAGACGCTCCCATTGCTCCAGAGTTGCTGGAGAAGCTCACCGAGACGATGGCACAGCTATATCGCGTTATCCCGGTGAAGTACGACGGGCATACACTGACCGTTGCTACGTGCGATCCGCAAAATCTGTCCATTCAAGATGAATTGCGAACATTCCTCGGTATCGATATCGAAATGGTGGTCGCAACCGAGCGCGAAATCAAAGCATCGATCGAGCGATTCTATTCGTCCGAGAGCTTGAGCGTTGAGAAGATCGTCAAGGAATTGGAGGCGGACGACACCCTGTTCCAGCAAGCCAGCATGCTGATGGGAGACAAGTTCGATCTCGACGGAGCCGAAGCGTTGGCCGATAGCGCGCCGGTTCGCAAACTGCTGAACCTGGTCATGTTGCTAGCCATCAAAGATCACGCCAGCGATATTCACTTTGAACCATTCGAGGACGAATTCAAGATTCGGATCAAAGCCGAAGGTGTTCTCTATGAAATGGTGCCACCGCCTCGTCACCTTGCATTCGCTATCACGACGCGGATCAAGGTTATGGCGAACCTCGACATCGCAGAACGCCGGATGCCTCAGGACGGTCGAATCGAGTTGATGGTGGGCGGTCACCAAGTCGACTTGCGCGTTTCCGTGCTGCCGACGATGTTCGGTGAGAGCGTCGTTATGCGGATTTTGGACCGCTCGGTTGTCTCGTTGTCGTTGAACAAGGTAGGTATGGATGCAGTCACCATGGAAGGTTTCCGAACGGTGATGAAGCGTCCGAACGGAATCGTGCTGGTGACAGGTCCGACAGGCTCAGGCAAGACGACAACGTTGTATTCGGCGTTGTCCGAGATGAACGAGATCACAGAAAAAATCATCACGACCGAGGATCCGGTTGAATACGACATCGATGGCATCGTTCAGATTCCGATCAATCATGATATTGGCGTTACGTTTGCATCGTGTTTGCGAGCCATTTTGCGACAGGACCCCGACATCATCTTGGTGGGCGAGATCCGCGATTTGGAGACGGCCGAGATTGCAGTTCAAGCGTCGCTGACGGGCCACTTGGTCTTTAGCACCCTTCACACCAACGATGCGCCGAGCACGATCACACGGATGAAGGACATGGGTATTCCGACGTTCTTGATCACCGCCACGGTCGAAGCGATTTTGGCGCAGCGACTTGTCCGTCGTATCTGCAGCAAGTGCCGCGAAGAAACCGATCCAGGCATGGAAGTTTTGATGGATCTTGGGGTCACCGAAGAGACAAGATCCCAATACAAATTTTTCCGTGGCAAAGGCTGCGACTTGTGCAATAACACGGGTTACAAGGGGCGGATTGGACTGTTCGAACTGATGGTCATGAACGACGAATTGAGGGACATGATCATGCAGAATGCGACGACGGATGATTTGCGAGCCAAAGCTGTAACCTACGGCATGATCACACTCCGCGATTATGGCAAGCAATTCGTATTTGATGGATTCACGACCGCAGACGAAGTGGTCCGAGAAACCGTCCACGATGCGTAACGAAGTTTGAAGTTTGAAGTTTGAAAATTCGAGTACGAGTACCTCATTGCAGAGTACGAGTACGACATGGAACGACTAGTGGTGAGGCGGATGGTCCGACGAACGAGACCTACAGCCAACAACCTACAACCCACTGCCTAACAAAACAGGGACTCCAACATGCCAATGTATCAATTCGAAGCCATGGATCGAACCGGTCAGGAAATCCGGGACGTAATCGATGCGCCGACGGAAGAAGAGGCACAGAATACCATTCGGCAGATGGGTTATTTTGTAACCAAGCTGTCGCTCAAAAAAGGGGTCGCTGCCAAGGCTGAGGTTGGTAAAAAACGCAAACGTTCGTTCACCATGGGTGGTGCCAAGACCAAGCACATTTGCACGTTCACACGTCAGTTATCGATTTTGCAAGACGCGGGTCTTCCGATTTTGCGTTCCCTCAAAATTCTGGAGAACAACTCGAAGCCGGGCAAGCTCAAGAACTCGTTGATGGACGTATGCGATGAGATTGAGACGGGTTCGACCCTGTCCGAATCGATGTCCAAGTGCCCGAAGGTGTTTAGCCGTTTGTACGTGAACATGGTGAAAGCGGGCGAGGCGGGCGGTGCGTTGGAAACCATTTTGCAACGCTTGGCCGAGTTCCTCGAACGATCGGAATCGCTGAAGCGAAAAGTCAAGGGAGCGATGATCTATCCCGTCGCGGTTGTGATCGTCGCGATCGGGATTTTGGCAGGGATTATGTTCTTCATCGTGCCGACGTTTAAGAAAATGTTCGACGAGTTTGAATTGAAGTTGCCGGCCCCAACACTGCTGTTGATGGCCATGAGCGATTACGTCGTGTACTACTACTGGCTGATGTTCTTGGTCCCGATCTGCGTTTGGCTGGTGGGCAAAATCATTCGCAAGTTCAAGCACGGGCGGATGGGATATGACATGTTTATGTTGAAGGTCCCAATTTTCGGTGGCTTGATCGAAAAGAACATTTTGGCCCGAACGACACGGACGCTTGGAACGCTGATCACTTCGGGTGTGCCGATTTTGGAAGCCATCAACATTACTCGCGAGACCTCAGGTAACGCGATGTTCGAGAGAATTTTCAGCAAGGTGAATGACGCTATCCGGGAGGGGGACGTTATCGCCAAACCGATGAAGGAGCATTCGACGCCCGGCTTCCATCCTTTGGCGCTGTTTTATTGGGTTTGGATGGGCTTGTTCCCTGGGATCATGATTATGTCGGTTGCCTTGACGGCAGGTCGTGGGGTCAAGACGGGTGGCAAAAAGACCTCCAAAACTTCAGGAGCATCGGCAGACGGTCAGCTCATTGCGGTTGCCGTCGGCGCAATGGTGATCGGCGTGTTGGTTTGCGTGATGCTTTACATGATGAAGATGCGATCGCGGGTCATCGACGACTTGGTGGTCAACATGATCGACGTAGGTGAAGAAACGGGCGAGTTGGACACGATGTTGTACAAGATCGCAGACAACTACGACGAAGAAGTGGCGGTCATGACGGAAGGCTTAACGAAACTGATTGAGCCGATGTTGATCGTGTTCCTCGGGGTAGCGGTCGGTTTCATCGTGGTATCGCTGTTCATGCCGTTGATCTCACTCATCACCAGCTTGAGCTAGGGGAGAGGGACTAGGATTAAGCAATTTCTCCCCCTCGCCCCGGTACGCCGGGGAGAGGGACTAGGATTAAGCATTTTCTCCCCCTCGCCTCGGTACGCCGGGGAGAGGGGGTTGGGGGTTGGGGGGTGAGGGGGAAAAACGTTAGATATCCAGGCAATAAACGCGATTCCAATTCTCTCAACCCCTCATCCCCAGCCCTTCTCCCCGGAGTACCGGGGAGAAGGGAGTACGAGTCCATTCGTAGTCGAGGGGTAGGGTGAGAAAATCAGGTTGAGGGAAGTGGCATTCGCCCATGAATGTCCAAATTTTTAAAAAATTGGGTCACACAAGGCGAGCGGCGCCGTTTTGGTTTTAGGCAGCAAAAAGACACACAAGGTGGAGGACGGGGAAATGCATCAAACAGGGTCGAACGGAAAGCGAGTCAAGGGAATCCGAGCTGGATTCACTTTGGTCGAGCTTCTTGTGGTGGTCGCTATTATTGGCTTGCTGGTGGGGCTAACTATCCCTGCGGTATTCGCTGCGCTCGGTGTGTTCAACAGGGCCGCGTGTAAATTCGAGGTCAACGCGCTCTCGGACGCGATTGAGAAATACCGATCCAAGTACGGTGACTATCCGCCAGACGGCAGTTCTTGGCCCGTCATGGAAGCTCACCTGAGAAAGGCATTTCCGAACATCCTCGTCAGTGAATTGAATCTGCTCAATCCGGCCAATAGTGCGACTTATGCATACATCCATAACGACTATGCAGGCGCGGGAAGAGTGATGGATCCGGCCGAGGCTTTGGTTTTTTTCTTGGGCGGATTTAGTTCGGATGCTCAACGGCCATTTACAGGGCCCGGAGGCCCATTCGTTTTGAATGGCTCGGCGTACCAATACAACGGGTCACGGCAGAATTCCTTTTATGACTTTCCTGCGGCTCGTCTTACGATGTCTGCGAGTTTGGTTTCAACGGACGAGACCGTTTACGATAGTCCTATCACACCCGATTTAATGCCCGTTTTCTTGTCGTACAAGAACAAGCTTGAATTCGGAAATCCGTACGTTTACTTCGACAGTCGCACGTATCAGTCGAAAGCAAATCCACCGTCATGCAACTACCACCTAACACGCGCCTCAGCCGGAGCGGCTCGACCGTACCTGTCGGAACAAGTTAATACATTATCAACTGCCACGAATAAGCCGAAGCTGTATGAGAACAAACAAACCTTTCAAATCTTGAGTCCAGGCTTGGACGGTCAGTACGCGGGCATGGTTGGTTCTAGCGGAGTAGTCTTGTTTACGTCCAAGGGCGTTCTTTGCAGCTACGACTCGACATCCCTAGGATTCGTACCATTAACATCCAACCTTTTGCCAGCATTCGTTTTGGATAATAGCCAAATGAGGCTTCGTCCGATGACGGACAACGTTGGAAACTTCACCGAGTCGAACATTCTCGGCGAGAACAAGTAGATCGTATAGTTGTGGAATGAGTTTGGAATTGAGACAAAAGGTAACAATATGAGAACCAAAAGCTCAACCGCTCGCACCGGCTTCACCTTGGTTGAGCTGCTGGTGGTGATCACGATCATCGGACTGATGTCCGGTATGTTCCTCGTCGCATTCCAAGGTGCTGCGATGGAGTCCCGTGTCGTAAAGACTCGATCAACGATCCAAAAGATTAGCGATGTGTTAACTGCACGTATGGAAGAATACGTTGCGTATCCCATCGCCTTGCGAACTCCGGTTGGCAGTCTTGTGCCCTCGGCTGTCGACTCTGGCAGTCTCGACGAAACAGTCATGACTTTGAGGGAGCGAGCGAGGCTGCTGTTGCTTCGCGACATCATTCGTATGGAGATGCCCGATCATCCTGACGATCTCAAGTACACCACTTTTTGGCAGACCCAGATTGGATCGAATTTAGCGACTTACCTGTCGAGCAATCTACCTCGAACCATCGCAACTGGTCTTATTTCGAAAACGAACGGAGCTCAATTTTATGCGAAAAACGCCTTGCCAGGCCGTGCGCGTTCTTTGATGAGCGCTTTAACGGTGAACGGGGCACCGAGACCCAATTGGGATGAAACGAACGCAAACGCAGAGCTTCTATATTTGATCGTGGCAGACTCGGAACTCGAGGGGTCGAGTGCAATTGAGTTGTTTGGCGCTGCGGAAATTGCCGATAAAGATGGCGATGGATTGAACGAATTCATCGATGCATTTGGGCAGCCGATTCGTTGGATTCGTTGGCCTGCTTGGTACTCCAATGCGACACGATACTATCCAGACATGCTCGATCCGGCGTTGATCGATCAAGCCAGTGGTCGATTGCTCATCAACATGGAGACTATCGATCGGCTTGGATCCGATCCAGGCTGGACGAAATCCGGCGCGGAGCCGGGGAATGGAATGACGCCGTTGGTGGTTAGTTCAGGTCGGGATCGAGGATTTGGAATTCGATTTCGCGATATCGATCGGTATCCACCAGCAGCACCAGCACCACCACCCGTTGGACCGTTTCCAACCTCTAGCGGTTCTGTTTCATCCTATTCCAGTGCGGAGACTCCTTGGAACAGTCAGTTTCCATCCTATGGAAACTCTTCGACATTCACCGATCCTTGGTTTCCAAGAGGTGCTAACGGGGGATCTGCGCGGTTGAGAATGGGTGAGCTCCTCAGTCCAGCCGATCCGCCAGAGACGGACGTGGGAACAATCCCGTCTGGCTTCGATGTTGCGAATCCAAACCACGCGCGAGACAACATTACAAACTATGACGGAACGGGGATATCACTATGATTGATCGAAAACGTCTTGGTGCAACGTTAGTCGAGTTGTTGGTCGTGCTCGGGATATCGACTCTACTAGCTGCTCTTATTTTACCTACGGTCAAAAATTTGATGACCGATCGCAAGAGTACGCAAGCTGCCACACTCGTGAAAAACTTCTTGGAGTCAGCTCGAGCTCGCTCGATCGGCAGTGGACTACCCGTGGCAGTGGTCTTTGAGAGATTGTCCTCGACGCCTAGTAGTGATACCGATGGATTCTTGGCGACCACAGCTTATGGGTCGTCGGGGCAGCGGCTGGTATCAGGAACTGCGACAGATCCGTGGCCAACAAGTCCGATTCCTGCGGATGCAAACTTTTTGCCATACAACGCGTCGATCCGATTGAGTTTCGCGGAACAACCACTCCCAGTGACCGATGAGATGATACCGGGCACTTCGGCAGCAAAAACAATTACGGCAATGACTATGTCAGCAGCGCCGTCTACGATCCAAAAGAACGGACAGGATTTTCATCAAATCCTACTTGGCGGCGCAAACCCCATCCTTCGCGGTTTTTTGATCGCTGGCAGTGAGATCAGTTTCAAACTTTCAAAAACCCGGCACATGATCACTCAAACCGCGATTGATAATGGAAACAATTTGTGGTTTACGACCGTGAGTCGGGCAGGCGTGGTAAGTACCCTCGAACAATCGATACCCTCCACAGATGGTCTCACTCTCGGAACCTCCACATCGAACTTTACTATTTTTCCAAAACCGCGTCCTATTGTTGGGCCGACGCTCCAATTGCCAAAGGGAATGTGCATAGATCTGTCGCTCAGCGGGTTTGCAACTCAAGGCAACAATCCGTCGAGAGATCAGAGGTTTCGTTTCAGTTCCGAATGGTTGTATGCGCGTTCTGCGGGCCCATCTGCGCACGAGTTAAGACCTTTGTATGTTGTCTTTACGCCCGATGGTGGCTTGTCGCGTGTCTACACGAATGGTCAATCTCCTGAGGCATCGACACTAATTCCAGTTGAATCTGCGGATGATTTCTTTTTGCATATCGGGAAGATCGACCAAGTGGTAATGCCCTTGATGCCGGCGGACGCGAGCGTTCCTCAGAACCTGACCGACATAAG
This sequence comes from Pirellula sp., assembly GCA_021736575.1. GTDB lineage: Bacteria > Planctomycetota > Planctomycetia > Pirellulales > Pirellulaceae > JBKCUI01. Next base: position 16,874 of record JAIPFP010000012.1, read on the forward strand.
CAATTACATCGTTCGTGTTTCGCCTAAGTCCGGTTCGATCGGCTGTGCGCCTGCCGCAAATTATGAAACACAAGCCGCGATTCGCGGTGTGACTCCTGCTTCGATTGGCGACATCGCCGAGCTCACTCGACAAAACACCTTCGGCGCTTCGGTGACAGGACAATAGAGATGAACATACAACAGATCGACAAGAGAAATTCACCACGTCACGGGTTGACGGTAGTACCACGTCACGGGTTGACGGTAGTCGAGTGCTTGTTTGCCATGACCATCATTCTTGTTGGGATGGTGGGAGTTGCATTCATCGTTCGATTCGCAGGTCGTCAGGCGGTCGATAGCTACAAGATAACGCAAGGGCTTTCGGCTGGAGGAAATGCAATCGCATTCGCCAATTCTCATCAAGCGTTGCAGCCAAGTATGTCTCAACCTTGGCAACTCGTGGATGACGGAACAGCGACTCCAACAAATTCAGCAAATTCTTATTTCGGGTCAATGGAACGACTGCACTCGTATCGCTACCAAAACGCGATTAGCGGCACTCCAACGCCGATGGTCATGGCGCGAATTGCAAACGGCGTACTTGGAACTGGGTTCTGTATGGATCCGTTGTTTTGGGGAAGCCAAACTCGCTATGGTTCCAAGTTGGGCGCTCGATCGTGGGACAATATTCGTCCATCGCTTTTTCCATTCTATCACATGGACTATCCATCGAATTTCGATCCGTTTGGTACAGGTGGTACGAGCTATACGCCGCGATTGACACGCGTGAGTCTCCGCGATCCATCACCGGATATCAGTGGAAACAATGGATGGCTAAAATTGCCTGCCGCTCGGAAGCTTGCGCTCGCGAGTGGCGGGGATTTGTCGACAGCAACACCAGAGCAAGATCGAAGTGTCGGGCCGGTTCGAAACATGACGACGAGCGTCTCGGATGGTAGTCCGCTTACCTCCATACAGGGAGTGGAAGCGATTTCGAATTGCACTTGGCTTGCGACGTTGGTGCCAGCGGACGAAACAGCCATCGTGGAGCCAACCATGGTCCCGCTTCCCACCAGCGGACTACCATTCGTTCCTGAGTTTTACGAGCTTTCTGTTGTCGTTCTTGCCAAACGCGATGTTCGGGAGATCGCGTTTCCTGAAATCCCTGGAGCCAATGCCAATGTTGTCGGTTATAACGACTTCAAAACGCTTGGTGAGCCTCCGGTAAGCGAACGACTATTGAACGTTTCGTTTCCGAACGCGGCCGAAGCCCAAACCTCCGGCACATTCGAGATTGAGCTAAGCGCCGATGCGACGGTTAGTTCCAGCGTCCGAGTCGGAGATTGGCTGATGTTGTCGCGAGAAACCTACGTTGAACCCATTTCCGATACGCTTAGCAGACGTTCGAGACACAAGTGGTATCGGATCATTGGGGTTCATGAAACCAATAACCTTACTGGACCGCTTGGGAATGCTATTTTTTCGAAAGTCGTTCGTGTCTCTGGAATCCCTTGGGGGATGACGCTCAACGAGTACGAGAAAATTGAGAATGAAAAAATTCGAAGAGCATTGGCTGGACTTCCTGCCTTTACACCGCCAACGTTTCCGCAAACGGTTGCAACCCTGTTACCAAATGTGATTACCGTTTACCAACGCACCTTCAAAGCGTCCAACTAACGAACAACGTACTGTACCTACTCTCACACACACAAAACGAGAGAGACACAAATATTATGACGCATAAAACTTATCTCCGAAGATCCGAACACCGATCAGGGCTCATCCTCCTGATTGTGCTCGGGATGCTCGCAATGTTTACGCTTCTGGCCGTTTCCTACGTGGTAACGGCAGGGGCTTCGCGTGCTGGCACCAAATCGCTTGAGGTGCGAGCTCGCAATTCCGGATTGACGATCGCGGGTTCCGCGAATGAGGTAGTGAGCCAGGCCATTCGGGGCACGAGTAACCAAAAGTCTCCTTTTTATCAGATGAGTTTGCTTGGAGACGTCTTTGGACCTAAGCCAATCATCACTCAATTTGGGCCGTTCAATTCGGCGTCGATCAATTCCGCTCGACGTTTCTTTGTAGCGCAGACAGGAGTGAATCTCGCAAAGATTTCATTGCTATCCGGTGCGCAACTGAACGGACCACTCTCAGACTTTGAGAATGAATACAACTCGCGGATTTTGACGATCATGGAGGGGCCGTTGGCAGGTCAGTCCTTTCGGATTCTGAAGTATGTTGGATATGTTGGCAATGGAGATCCCAACATCGCACCTACGCAGTGGTCCAATCCGTCGTATACGGATCCCCTTGCCGCAGATACACGCTATTCGGTTTTAATCGACCTGAACGAAATTGTTGGCCGTGACTTTACAGGTGAGTACTACGATAGCGCGAACGCAACGCTGAAGACGGCAAGTTTTACTGTCGAGGAATGGATAAGCAACTTTGGAATTCAATCGCTATTTTTCTTGCAGACCGCCCCTGCCAATTGGGTTGGCTACAAGCTGCTCATTAATGATGCAGCATTCAACAACGCTGGAATTGGAATGGAGGATGTCGCTTCGTTGCCAGATCCGATGGGAGGTCCAACACGGATTCCCGTCCGGGGCTTTGGGAATATTGATAGCAAGAGATTGCTTCGAACCACCCGCGAAATATCACCCAACCTACTCACACACTATGACTATCTGCAAGATTCTGCATTGATGGCAACAAACGTTTATGATGGCTCGGTGGGCGTGGATGGTATTGGAACGACACGCACATCGGCAACCCAGTCTGTTCTCACCGGTGCGAGCAATGAGGGTTTTGATGTTCCAGATTACCGCGATAATTGGCTTGCCAATCAGTCGTATGTAGGTGGCATACCTATCATCAAACCCTCCTACCATTGTCCTGAGGTTGTCAACTACATTTCGAATTTGTTCGGCAGCCCATCAAGCTTGACTCCAGCTGACGTAGCTGAATTATTGAGATTGATTGACGCATCGACCGCTCGGATTTTGAGTTACAACTTCGCAGGGATGAACATTCAGAAGAACGCGGGTTTTCGAGAGAACGACCCGACTGTTGTGCGACTGCCGTCCACGTTTGCATGGTCGACTCCGCCGACTAATGTTCAAATTTTGGCATTGCAAGCATTCGTAATGGATCAGATCAACCCTACAAGCGGTGGATGGGATGTTGATAACGATGGCGATGGAGTTGCAGACAGCGTTTGGATGGATCCTACGTTGGCGGTCGTATACTCGCCCGATGGGCGACGTCTGCGTCCTTTAGCTTCGGTCTTGATCGAGGATTTGGATGGACGTGTGAATCTCAACACATCGGGCGACCGAATCCAGGTTGGAAACGCTTTTAACGTCACAACTACTGTCGACTACAAACGACAAAATCAGATTATTCCGCAAGGTTTTGGTTACGGGCCTGCTGAGATCTCGTTGACCAGTCTCTTTAAGTCCTCGAATCTTCTTTTGCAATCATCGACATCTCAATTTTCGTTTTTCGATGAATTGAGTGGAGCTCGACGCTACGCACGGCGACCTATCAACTACTCGGATACTTATCTTGATCGTGTCCCTGGTAAAAGGCGACTCGCAAGCGATCTATCATCAACGTCGCTTCAAGAACGAGAGATACACAATGCGCATCGACATGGAAGCTTGCCGGGTTTGCCGTTGGCCCGCCGTGGTGGGATCGGAATGTCCTTTGATGCGAATGGTAATCCGGTGCTCGTCAACCCAATCGTTCCGGACGGTGATCCGTATAATCCATTCACAAATTCTGTTGGTCATGAGACGTACAACGATCGCTACGAGTCGGCAGCCATGGAGTTGCCAACCGCAGACGACCCGCTGGGTTTGCGTGACTTGGAAGCCATTCTTCGCAGATACGATGAGGACACCGCATCCCAATCGAGTCGCTTGCGAAACAAGTTAGGGCTGACGTCGACTACGTACAACGCACAGGATCCTATCAACCGCGAGATTACGGTACGCAGTGCGGAATTGAGATATCCGAACCTGGCAAGTGGTTTGAAATCTCCGATGTCGACAGGATCTGATATTGCCGCAGCCGCTCCTGGGTATCTGAGATACATACAAATGCTGCACTCACAGCGATTCCGACAGCGGTCATTCCCGAGCGCTGTAGCGGATGATCCAGAGATCAGCTACGCAGCTTTGTCGGAACTCTTTCCAATGGATTTTGCTAAGGGATTGCGAATGGATTTGAACCGACCGTTTGGTGATGGCTACGACACCAACGGTGACGGACAGGTTGATGAGCCAAGAGAAATCAGTGCCAATGCGGAGGTTGAGACCTACCCGGTAGGAAATGTTGCATTTACGTCAACTGGATCGTACGTACGAGACATTAAGCCGATCCGAAAGCTAAACGCTCAAGTAGGTGATTCTGCTCCTAACCAACCCCTTCCGAATCCCACACGGGATCGACTTGGCTCGCGTCAGATTCTCGCTCGCAACTTGTATTGCCTCGCCCAACTCATTATTCCACGTGACCATCTTTTCCCAGGAATGACGAGCCCGGGTATTTCTGGCAGCGGTTTTTCCCTTGAGCAAGTAAGAATTCGCGCAACTGCGATCGCTCAATGGGCCGTGAATGTTGTCGATTTCCGTGACGCAGATGCGGCGATGACTCGTTTCGAATTTGACCTGCTGCCATTCGGTATTGGGAGCAATAGTGGGCTTACCGCTCGAGAAGCGTTCTGGGCGCCCGACCGAATGCAATACGGAAACAATAAGCAATACATCGGAGTCGTTTGGGGAATGGAGATGCCCGAACTGCTGTTAACCGAGACGCTTGCGTTACATGACAAACGATTGCGTGATACAGACATGGATACGAGTACTAGCAAGACCATTTCTGATACCTCGTCACCAGACGATGATTTGGATCAATACCGATTTATGCAGTCATCGCTTTTTCTCGAATTGTACAACCCCCGAACCACCAGTGGCGCTAACAACGACCTGATTCCGGGAGCACCGTCGAGCCTCTATGGATTAAACGGATCGCAGGTTTCGCTCCATTTAGGCCGACTTGCGCCCTATTCATCAACATGGGGCATTCAGCCGGTTTGGCGAATCGCAATTTCGGAGATGTATCCCAATGGAAGCGCCCAGCATCCAGAAACAATGCTGAGAACGGTTACGCCAAACTCACCGAGCGCTCTCAGTGGTATGACTCATCAATGGAGCACCGAGGCTGCAGTCGGCATGAGTGCACCTGCGGCGGTGGATAACACTGCTTTAACCGGCGCGACTTCAATCGATCGTAACGGCTCAATTCAAAATGGTGAGCAATATATTGGATCTGGATTGTACCCTAATCTATCCGATCATACTGCAATTCAGCCTGTCGTAAGCACATCGAATGGTTTTGATCGATTTGTCTGGTTTACCAATTATGCGCCGGGCGACGTTGTTGACGCTGCCCTTTCAACCTCGATGGGGACGAGGATACCTGACGCATCGCTAGCTGTTCGTCCGTATGCAAAAGCCTCCGTGTACGTCAACTCCGGCGGCGCATCGTTCCTCGATGGGGGATCGTACTTGGTGGTAGGACCACGCACTCAAACAAACGTGGGAGCCCTGAATCACAATCAATTTACCAATGTCTCTTATCCTGATACGCTTTCCAGGACGAACATGACTACGGCAGCAAATCGGCCTATTTTGTCACCAAGCTTTCAGCGAATCGACTTAAACAACAATGGAGTGGAGACTCGATTGCTTGGTGACCAGCTAGCAAATAGCCCTTGGTCAGGCCCAACTGGTCGCATCAAACAAGCAGCCTGGATGACTTGTTCGGTTCCTGCTCCAGATGATACTACTGTCGCAGCAGCCAACGACTGGGGTATCCCTTTTCCCTATGGCATTGGATTGAACATCTCTCTTCCAACACCCATAGCGGGGCAGACGATTTGGCAGAAGGCGAATATTCCGATTAAGCGGCTCAATAAAGACGATATCGTTGGCAGCCGTACGGATGGTACTCCGGGATATGGCACCCCAACGATACAACCAGATAGTTGGGTCGATTTGACTGCAAATCCTGTGATCGACAATTTTCCTGACACACCCATCGACAAATCCAATCCGTTGATTGGGGCAGCCGGTGCAGGTCGATATAAGTCCGGAACATATGAGAACGTTCGTGCTGCGTACTTACAGCGCTTGGCAGATCCAGAGTTTCCCTACGATCCAGTTACCAATCCCTACATCACCGTCGATTGGATGTCGATCGATCTGACCGTGTTCAATGGAGAATCACCTCAGGATGGATTTGACCCTGAGGATTTAGGGGACGCACCGAGTGCAATGCCGCCCAGTGCACGCACGAATGCATTTAAGTTCCAAACTCGGTACAAGAATGGAAGCTTGTCTCCACTCGCTACCGCGCACGGCGTCACTGCCGATAAAGGGATTAGTTATTATTCGCCAATGACTGGGGCTTTGAGACCCACCATGAAACATCAAACCAGTTCACTCCCAGCCAATCGCCAAAGTTATTTCATGCATCAATTGGGGTACACTCTTGATGCTTACGCAGGAGCTAACATTGGCAATAGCGCCAGTTCGTTAGGGTACGCCAACGTTGGATATTATAACGATGGAATGACGCTTCCAAGTCCGGCACAGATGGGTACCGCAACGGTCTACGGGACAGCCACATCCACTTTTTTTGATGGATTCGGCCCACCCAATATTACGTCGTCGACAGCGTTCAAGGGAGCGCCGAGTCGAATCGCGGCTGCGACTTGGTTCAATCGTCCATTTGCTTCGCCTTACGAACTGATGATGGTACCGCTGACTGGGCCTGGTCAGTTTGGCCTATACCACTCCGCGTACAATACCGTCCAAAAGCGGGAGCAATTTGGTTATATTCCCAGCTATCAAACAACGAATGCTTGGAATGTCAGTCTTCCGGCTTCTATTACATCACCAGGCTATTGGGCTGTTCCAAGCCCAACCCCTGCCGTTCGACAAGCAGACTGGCCATTGCTCTTGGAATTGGTTGAAACGCAACCCCCCTTTGTGGACGCGAACAAGTTCTACCGTCCTGATACGATGCTAGCACAAGCGTCGACGGACCAAATCTCTGGCCGATTCCTAAATTCGTTCATTCCGCAGGGTTATACGATTCAGGATCCGAGTTCGGCCACTGCCACGGCACTTAGTGAATCCTTTACGGTTCGAGGACCAACATTGTTGGCACCGTTCAACATGCGGCCCAGTTACGTAGCGGCAGGTAAGATCAACCTAAACACGATGTCCTTCGATATTACCGGGCAAAGTCGCGCGTTGAAGGCACTTGAGCACAATTACCTGGCTTCCGAACGAAACGTCGAAACCAGTTCGCTCGCGGCCGCATTCCAGAATTCTAGACAGGGATACGTCGGCCCAGTGCCCCCGAATCTCTTCTTTGGATCGGTGGCTCACCCGGCAATGCATCCCGACTATCCGACCCGTTTTGTGGGTGCATTCCGGCCTGCTCTATCGTCGAACCTAGCTCCGCAGGTCGCAAACCCTACGGCAACCGAAAGGATGCGTAGCCGTTATGGCGTTGAGTCCATGTTGTTGCGAGCGGCGGCAGACGGCGTCAATAACGTGACACAAGACACGCTTCAAGCCCCGTCCGGCCCACTGGCTGATCGCGCCAAATTGTTTCAGGCAACAACTGTGGCCGACGAGCAAGAATCGTTACAACCCTTTGTTCGAATGCAGCGTGCGATGCGGCTACCGAATTTGGCGACGAATCAATCGAATATCTTTGCTGTTTGGGTAACTGTAAGTTTGTTCGAGTACGATCCTATCACAGGTTTTGGTAACGAATACGTTGGCGAAACAGGCCTGCCGGAACGAGAACGAAAGTTTTTCATCGTAGACCGCACCGTCCCGGTTGGCTTCAAGCAGGGTGAAACTCTGAATACGGACCGTACCATCTTGTTGCAACGTACTCTTCCGTAAGGGACTCGATCTATGCTTAAAAATTTCCAGCCATACGGAGTCTCTCAGCCGATGTTTGCAGTCATTCGATTCGAAGCAAGAAAAGCACTGACATTGATTGAGGTCATGATTGCCACGACGATCACTTTGCTCATGATGCTTGCTCTAGCTCAAGGTTTCAAGACCATGAGCGAAACGGTCAGCCAAGGAAGGTCCAAGCTGAGTCTGAGCGACCAACTGCGAGGGTTGAGCGAATTGATTCGTATGGACTTAAGGGGCCGGACTACGGACAACGATACCCCTCAATCCTTTTTGGCTGCAGAGGGATACTTCAAGTACTATGATGGTCCAATAACCGATTCGTCGGCCACGCTCTTCAATCACATCCCAACTGTTGGTTCCACCGTGGAACAGCGATTCTCCGCGAGCCGTTGGGGGGATATTGATGACATCTTGATGTTTACTGCCAAAGCAAGAACGGGACAGGTTTTTCGAGGCAAGATTCCTTGGGCCTTGTTGCTGATCGACAAGGTCAATGATGAAGCCAAATTGGGAAATGTTTGGAATCCAACGTCCGCCCCAGGTTTCACGAGTTGGGAGAACGCTTGGCGAACGGACGTTACCATTTCGTCGGAGTATGCGGAAATCGTTTGGTTCATGATGCCGCTCAACGAAAACAACTCGATCGACCCAACGAACCCAGATAACATGGTGATTGATGTTGCGCCCGGTGTGGATCATGTTGGAATCGATACGGGAGCGCAAGACGGCGTACCGGACCCCGATGGGATGCCTGACCGGATCGCTCTTTGTCGACGCGTGCTGTTGATTCGTCCCGATCTAGATATCACCCCAACCAATGTCATGTTTTCGGGTGGTGTCGTCAACAGCGGCGGCGCCGCAGGTGACTTGCTGACGATGCAACCACGTCAGCCAAGCATCAACGCACCCGTGACTTTTCGTTTCATGATGCAGTACCCGTACCAACGCTGCGATTTAAGTCTTCGTCCCGTTCCGCTTTCTGTCGGCGGATCGACTGTTGTCACGATTGCTGCCAATTCGATTGAGGACTTGCAACTTCCCGAGAATCGATTTGCCCATTACACGTTTCCGATTCCAAGTGGATCTACAGGAACGACGCTGCCGCTTCTCGCATTGAGTGCTGAGCCAGTCAATCCATCCAACCTGCAGTATGTCGCTATGACGAACCGCTCCTTTAGCAACATTGGGCTAAATCCTAGTTTACCTACACTGTATGATCGAGGTTTTCTGCCGTCCTGTTTTATGCGAACGAAAGTGGTAGGGCCCACCGGCGGTCCTTACACAAATGTTCCGCTGCTTGAAGAGATTATTGCGTCCAATGTTGTGGCGTTCGATCTCAAGGGATTTGATACTTCTGCAAAGCAGCTTGGAAGCCCAGGGCCAGATGGATTATGGGGTGATACAGTGGCTGATCCCGCGACGACTGTTGCCCAAGTACAGCAAATTCGAGCGTTAGCAGGATCGACGGGAACAGATGATTTAACCCTTGTTCCATCGGACCCAGGTTACGCGGTCCAACTCGCAAAAATCGCGACAGGGCTGTCGACCGAAGTAACGTCCGGTGCAGGCGCCTATGTGGATGCAGGCTGGGGAAGCAAAGTCTTCAACGAGTCCCATCGACGAACGACCGGCACACCGATCAGTCTGGCAAATCTAAGTGCAGGCCAGCAAGCAGCCATTGTGAAGTTTTTTCCTTCCAGCCTAAGTCTGATTGATGTCGCCCCGTCTAGTTTGCCCACCCCTGCGGCCACCGTTCGAAACTCAGGCTCAAGCTACGTGAATGGTTCGTATTTCCAGTCTTACCAGCCTTGCTTTGATACGTTTACGAACGCATACGAAAGCGATGGCGAGGCTTTTGATCGCACCACAGCCGGTCTAGTTTGGAGGAATGGGCTAAGGCGATTCGGGGCCTCGGTTCCGGTCGGCGATTCTGACCCACTTTCATTTGGTTCTGGGCCGTTTGTCGACGCACAAGGTATATCCTATGATCGAGATGCAATCCCGTTGATACCGTACAAACTCCCATCTATTCAAGCAACGATACGCGTTCAGGATTACAGTGCTGGAACGTTGCAGCAAATCTCAGTCATACACGACCTTAATTGAGCCGCCGTTTGCTCTCTCGATGCAGCGATGGCTGCGGCGAAGCGGTTTTTTGGCCCTCATCACTGAGCTAGCCTCGAAGCAGGTTGTTTCTGCCCCTCATGACCTTGTGTCATGGGTCGCTGAAGTTTCAAACGTCGCGGGGCCGAGGAAACTTTCTCACCCATGTGGCAAGCAAATGGGGGCCGGAACCGCTTCGCGGTGGGACTCGGTTTAGCGGACCAAACTCGCTGTCCAACGACACAAGGTCGTTGGGGCAGGGATCGCTCGCTACGCTTGCGGTCGTTGGGGCAGGGACCGCTCGCTGCGCTTGCGGTCGTTGGGGGGAGGTGGTTACACAGAGCGGCGCTTCGCTCTGCCCTGGGCTAGGTTCTTTGAGCCCGTTGGGCTAACGCTTAAACAACGCAGCCCAACTCCTCACTCCTCACTCCTCACTCACCACTCCTCACTCACCACTCACCACTCCTCACTCACCACTGCCCACTGCCCACTGCCTACTGCCTACTGCCTACTGCCTACTAGCTCGCACAAGCACCTGCACCCATGGAGGCTGGGCGAGCAACTCGGGAAACTTGGCTCTGCCTACCGCAATATGGTCCGATTTTCCATGCGTCGTTAGCGCTTCCCGACTTGACCATTCCTCGATGAACGTGAACTTACTCGGATCATCCACATCGACGAACAAGTCGTATCGCAAGCATCCCTCCTCTTGGAGCGTAGGGGCGACAAAACTCTCAAGCACACTTTGCAACGCACTCTCCATGCCTGTCTTGGCATGAATGTGCGCGACCACATCGACTTTCATGGGATATATTCCTCTCTAGCCCAACGGGCTTAAACGACGACAGCCCAGGGCAGAGCGAAACGCCGCCCTGGGTCTACTCACGCCTATTCTACTCGTTCCCAGGCTCTGCCGCTCTGCCTGGGAACGCATTGGTGTGGAGGCTCCTGCCTCCCGAGATCACAAACTAAGGATGCATTTCGGCGAGGCAGAGCCTCGCTTGCATTGAGTTACCAGGCAGAGCCTGGTAACTAGATTGCACAGTGCAACAAAACTTGCAATCCGTGCCACTAGAAATCTGCGGTTGGTTGTATGTTGACGTTGTCCCCTGCGGACTTCGGTACAACGAAGTCCTTGGTAGACACACCATCGGGAACCGTGTGAATGTCCCGAATCGGATTGAAAATCTGCTTACCTTGGTAAAACATCGGTATCTTCTTCCCGTCATAACCACCAATCTCAATATTATAAACGCCCGGTGGGATGCCGGGTTCTGGTGCCTTTGCAGAATTGTAAACGCCATTCTCTACCATAAAGAGACGAACATGCCCTTGCGTGCCCTCCTCGACTCTTGGCGTGAATGAGACATATCCTGCAGGGATAGGTTTATCATTGAACGAAACGTTTCCGGAAATTTGCGAAAGTTTCGGCTTCGACGAGCAGCCAGCCACACAAGCAATCAAGAGGAGAGACGCAAAACGAAACGAGTGCATAATGGTTAGAATCTAAAAAAGGAGGTGCGGAAAGTTTCACTTAAAACCACGGCATGGATGGTTTCAGAGAGATCAACGCTCATGCCAGGAAACGTTTCTTTACTCGTTCCAACTGTCACCTAAAACTTGGCCATCCTGAGGTAGGCAAACTCTCGCAAAGGTAGTTACGTCAATGCTTGCGCTAAGCGAACGAACGCTTCCGTCGCCGACACCGGTTGTCATCGTTCCGGTATGCATTGCTTGCGGTCGACGCCAGTCGCATTTTCTCTCTGTTGGACCGCTTTGAATGCCTCCTGGATTAGCAACGCCGTTGAACGGATTCCTAAAAGCTGGGTTGCTGCGTGGCCCAGGCCCATTGTTGAGCGTTGTTGCCGTTCGAAGCGGTGAGTCCAATAGTGGGCAGTCCCACCAAGCGTAACCATCAACGCCGCCATTATTGTTGACTGCATTCAGGTTCGCTGCTGCCGGAGCTCCGTCACCCCAGTTACTGTGAGCTGCGTTCTTTCCACCTCTGGCCCAAATGCTAAATGTAAATGAACCGGTGGATAAATTGGGGGTCAAACCAGGAGTGGGAAAGTCTGGACCATAGCAAAATGCTTGACGCTCCACCACGAGAATCGTATTACTTAAACCGTCGGTCATGTTCGCAAATTTCCCGCTGGCGGTCATTGGGTGGCCGTCTGTCTGGGTCGTAGTGCATGCCGCTGCGTTGAGTGCATAGGTTGTTCCTCCATAGGGAACTCCGCCAGCCGATGTTCTGGCTGCAAAATTCGACAGGGCAAAACCCGTGAAACCTGCGCTGGAAAGCGTTGGATCATCGGGGCAAGCGAAACTCGGAACCTTATCGGTTCGAACGTTAAAGGATATCCCGTTCGCCTTTTGAACAATATTTCCTTGTTCGATGTACGGGAGCAGCAAGAAGTGTCCAGAAGCGAATACCGTTGGTAACGTCGCCGACGAAGATCTGTCACCTTTCGCGAGCGCCCATGGCGGTAAGGTTTTGTTTGCGGACTCAAAATTATGAGCCGATAAAACCAACTGCTTCACGTTATTGCCACACTGCATGCGGCGAGCCGCGGCGCGAGCCGCTTGAACGGCGGGCAACAACAAGCCAACCAAAATACCGATGATGGCAATCACCACCAACAGCTCGACCAAGGTAAATCCTCGAACTCGATTCGAAATGCTTGACGGTCTCACAATAAACGATCTCACAATAGAAGACCTTATCAGTTTCAGGGGAAAAGTCGGCAAGAATTTTGTTCTGGAAAGGAAGAACGAATGATTAAACGCGCACCGTACTCGTCGTAACCCTAGCATAACGGTGCATCATTGTCAATAATTCTGCGTCTTTGGGGGAGGCGTTTTGCCGTTAGGACAAGCTGGCAACGAAGGAGTATGCTTAATAGACTTGAAACGCATTCTCAAGACTATTTAACATCAACCATGCCAGGTGCTCGATTGCCGTCCCCTTTTTGGTTGGTCAACGCATCTCCAAGTTCATTGCGTACTTGATCGGCATAGGACTGGAGCCGGATCATCACTTCCGGATTCTTGGCCGCGACGTCCAGTCCCTCGCCCACATCCACCGACATGTGATAGAGCTCTGGCTGCTCGATTTTCACCTGCTTGTACTTGCCAGGAATGCCACCTTTACCGGCTGCCTGATCCTTCATGCTTCGATAGGTGTGCGGGAATTGAAGTTTCCACTGGCCGTCACCGCTGACGACCGATTGCAATTGATTTTGCTCATAGTAAAACGCGTAGAACTCGTGGGGGTTCTTGGCATCCGGCTGGTTGCTAATCATCGGCCAGACATCGAGGCCGTCGATCTTGTGCTCCGGTAGCTTGGCTCCGATAAGGCCGGCGATCGTTGGAAACAGATCGATCGTCATGCACATTCGGTCGTCGGTTGCACCCGCGCGAATATGCCCCGGCCACTGCATCAGACACGGAACGCGAACGCCCCCTTCCCAGGCAGTCCCTTTGCCCTCACGCAGCGGACCTGCTGAGCCCGCATGATCGCCATAGCTCAACCAAGGACCGTTATCCGAAGTGAAGATGACGAGCGTGTTGTCCAGCACTCCGTTTCGTTTGAGTGAACTCATGACTTCACCTACAGACCAATCGATTTCGGCGATCACATCGCCAAAGAGTCCGCGTTCGGTCTTGCCCTTGAACTTGTCACTTACATAAAGTGGGACGTGGCACATGCTGTGAGCAAGGTATAGCAAGAAAGGTCTATCTTTGTTGCGGTCGATGAAGTTGACTGCAAATTCGGTGTAGCGGGTAGTCAGCTGAGTCTGGTCCTCGGGCGTGACGTCGGCGTCAATGATCTCGTCCCCTTCGATTAGCGGCAAATCAGGGAAGCCTCCTTTGCCAGTCTTGTCTCGTTTGGTCTCGGGATGATGGGGCCACATATCGTTCGAGTAAGGCAAACCCAAGTATTCATCGAAGCCATTGTGTGTTGGTAAGAAGGGTTTGTGATGGCCGAGGTGCCATTTGCCTACCGCGCACGTCGCGTAGTCTTTCTGCTTGGCCATTTCCGCGAGCGTCATTTCGGATTCGGCAATTCCAATCTTGCTTTGCGGCCCGAGGGCACCATGAATACCGAGCCGATTGGAGTAGCAGCCAGTTAGCAAAGCGGTACGCGAGGCAGAGCAAACCGCTTGAGACACGTGGAAGTTCGTAAACTTGGTACCCGCCCTTGCCATCGCATCGAGATGGGGCGTTGCGTAGCCTTGGGCTCCAAATGGCCCGATGTCAGCGTAGCCCATATCATCGATGAAGATGATCACCACGTTTGGCGTCGCGGCTCTGGCGACAGAAATGGAGAGCAAAAAAACGAGGAAAAGACAGGTGGGGAACTTCATGGGACTACTTGCTTTCGTTGGCTTTGGGTTTTCGCTTGGGTTTGTTTTCCGTCGGCTGTTCGAGGCCATCATCGGGTTGGTTCCAAAGTCGCCATGGATCGTCTAATCGACGCATCTCGGCCAACAACAACCCTTCCATCTTCTTTAATTGTTCCGCATAGCGAGGATCGTCAGCCAAATTCACTTGATCTCGGGCAGGCTTGATGTTGGATATCGCCATTACGCGCGGGTCATGATGTTCGATCAGAAACTCATCGGGGTTTTCGCGAAGATTGAACAGTTGGGTTTTGCGGACGGAGCCGTCCAGGACGTCAAACTTGACAAGTTTCCAATCGCCCTGCTTGACACAACGCATGCCGGGTTTCGTGCCGCCGTTATAAACACCATAAAGTACGTCGCGCAGCGTTGTCTTTTCACCCTTGAGGACAGGTTTGAAGCTCATTCCTTCGTTGGATTCAGGAGCGGCAACGCCCGTCAAATCGCAAAGCGTCGCAAGCAAGTCGAGCAAGTAGATGTTTCCCTCGACGCGTGACCCTGGCTTGATGCCAGGTCCTTGGACGATAAACGGTACGCGCCAAGAATGCTCGTAAAGATTTTGCTTTCCTTGCAAACCATGCCTCCCGATCGCGATGCCATGATCGGAAGTATAAAAGATATAGGTGTTCTCCCATTCACCCATGGCCTTCAATCGATCGAATACGCGTCCGATCTGAATATCGATGTTCTCGCTACATGCGAACTCGCGGCCAAGTTCGTTGCGAATGGTGCGTTCGTCCCGACGCTCCCATACACCGCTGACTGCGACTTCATCCCGAAGCCCCGGGTTGCCATGCGGAAACGGGTGTTCGGGCAGGTAGTTCGACGGAAGTGCAGGTTGTTTTGAATTCGCTGGCGGCGGGTTTTTAGGATCCGTGTGATTAACGGCCCCGTACTTCTGAAGAAGCTCCGGCGTGCCATCGCGAGTATCATGCGGGTGCGAGAAGCCAAAGTGGATCAGGAATGGCTTGTTGTCCTTGGCCGTTTCTCTTTCTCCAAGGTAGTCGAGCACTTGCTGTGCATGCCATGCACTGCCGGTTTCATCTGTTCCGCCGCGCTTGCTGGCGTCGCGACGGACCGTGAATTGCATATTGGCCGCTTCGTAGCTATTTCCAAGCTTGCATGTTCGCATCGTTGAGTAGCCAGCCCGATTGAAAACGGCCGGGATGGTATTCAGCTCAAGGTTGGGAGGGCAATGCTCTTTGGCTCCGGGCCCGATCGGCAAATGCCAAACCGTCCGTCCGCACATCATCATGTGTCGCGATGGCGTACATACCGCCCCAACAAAAGCACCCATATGGTACGCGCCATCCAAAACCATCCCGCCACGGGCTAGCCGATCGATGTTGGGAGTATCCAAGATCGATTGCGGGTTGTAGACCTTGAGGTCGAATGGAGATTGATCGTCCACAAGGATGAACAGAATATTCGAGCGTTTATCGCCGGCTAGCAAACTCGGAGCTACGAGGAGCGTCAGAGCAATCGCGACAAGGGCACTCGCTCTCAAGGTGGTGAAGGGTGGCACGCTGATTTCTGGATAGACCCGTTTTTGGCGGCAGTTTGACAACCCGACGCGTAAGCGAGGGACCGAGTGCAATCCCTCGCTCACGCGTCGGGTTACCAAATCATTGCGAAAGAGAACGCGCACTTTCGCGGAGCAAAAGGGGACAGAAAGCAAGACGGCCTCCAAGCTCCGCTTGCGAACGAACTTGGGTAGGAGGTCCAGTACGAGACATAGGCCGTGAGCGAATCGTATCATTGTTATTTGTGCTTTCTACTTCGAGTTCTCTCGGTTGAGCCAGTGTGCGTATGACGCGGCTTTGCCTTCGGAAAAGCAACATCGACCAGCCAAGCCATCGCACAGGTTGAGAAGCTTGCAATGACCGCTGCCCACCAACCATGAATTTGCCAAGAGTAATTCTCAGCAACCGAAATTCCAATTTGTTTCAATGCCCAGGAGGTTGGCACCAACACCAATAAGGACGTGATACCAAACCCAAACAACATTCCAATCAAGAGCGAAGACTGGGAGAAGTCGCGTTTCGACTGCCCCAACATAAAGACTCCAAGAACTAATCCCGACGCGAAACCAGCAACCGTAATCACTTGTCTCACGATTGAGTCACTTTGGAGCGCGGGGGACCAAGCAACGACGATTGCAACTCCGATTTGGAGCACACCAAAAATGGCCGTCCACCATTGACTAGCTCGCGTCAAACTCGCATCGATCGCGTCCCCTTGGGTGGGTTGGCCAAGCTCCTGGAGTCGACGCTCTTTCGCGGGCTTGATGAAGTCGTTGACGATTGCGGAGGCGCTACCGCTCAAAGAACTGGACAACGTCGACATGGCCACGCTAAAGACTGCGGCCAAGGTGATACCGCAGATCCCAATCGGCATATCTTGAACAATAAACAATGCAAAGACTTGATCTTTTACTTCTGCCGGTTTCGTTAGACCCTGTGCGTAAAAGGCGGCAAGCCCGACACCCACGAACAAAAAAAGTGCAAACTGCAAAAAGATAAACGGTCCACTCAAACCGAGAGCGAGTCTCGCTTGCCCTTCGTTGCGAGAACAAAGATAACGCTGCACCATCATCTGATCGGTGCCGTGCGTTGCCAAACAAAGAAAACAACCTCCAATCACGCCGGCCCAAATGTTTTCCGTTTTCAAGCTAAACGCCCACTGCACCATGTCGAATTTGCGCTCTTGGTTTCCATAGTCCACGATGCCTTGAATTCCGTTGGGCAAACCGTTGGCAATCACTCCAATCGCGACCACCGCTCCAATCAAATAGACGATGAGTTGGATGCAATCGTTCCAGACTACACTTTTGATTCCGCCGAGACTCGAATAGATAATGGTTGCAACACCCATGAGCAGAACGCACAGGCTCGTATCGAAATTGGTCACCTTGTTCAAAACCAAGCCTGTCAAATACAAACGCAGTCCATCTGCAATGGTACGCGTGAGCATGAAGATCAACGACGCAGTACGTTGCGTGAGACCGCCGAACCGTTGATGGAGTATTTCGTAAGCGGTCAAAATTTCGCCTCGAAAATAGCCTGGCATGAGCCAAGCAATTACGATCAATCGCCCGAGCACAAATCCGATCGCCAATTGCAAGAAACTACAATTTCCTCCTGCCGCGAATATGACCCCTGGAATACTGAGAAAGGTTACAGCGCTGGTCTCCGTTGCAACGATGGAACCCAATACGGCATACCAAGGAAGACTGCGATCGCCGACCAAGAAGCCAGAGAGATTGGTCGGCCCACGTCCAATCCAAATCCCAAGACAGAGTGTCAGTAAAACGTAGACGACGACAATGACGCTGTCGACGACCGAAATATTCAGCATGAAAGTCCTTTGGTATCTATATTGTTCTACTGCGAGCTATTCTTGTTGTTCTTTTTATTCCCACCATCGAGCGGCCATGGCATAACACCCACACGTTTGGCCCACTCGTCCCACCGACCGGACATTTCCTTGAGGGGTTGGGGATATTGTATTGCAAGATTGTTCATCTCGGTGCGGTCCGCCTCGATATTGTAAAGTTCCCAGTCGCCCGGATGTTTCGAGACCAATTTCCATTCTCCCATACGAACGGCGCGATTGCCCTCGTGTTCCCAAAAGAGAGGATTCGGGCGATGGATCGGAGAGCCAGCAAACGCTGGGGAAAGGCTCACACCCTCCATCGGCTGAATGAGATTACCATCGTACTCGGTTGGATACTTGGCACCCGAAACGTCTACGCAAGTCGCCATCAGATCGATGAGATGACCCGGCTGGCGCTCCAGTTGGCCGTTACGTCCGGCAGGAATTCCTTTTGGCCAATGAGCGATCAGGGGCGTGCTGATCCCACCTTCGTGCTGCCAATGTTTGTATTCACGAAAGGGAGTATTGCTGACGTTAGCCCATGACCTTCCATAGGCGATATACGTGTCCGCAGCGCCGGGCATGACTCCTTCGCCTTGGCGCATCGGATAGCCATCGCGAGTCTGTTTCGGAATCATATCCGGTTGAAGATAATCCTTGGGTAACGCAGGCAGAGTGGGCGATTCACCACGAGGAATGAACGGCCCGTTTCGGCCTATCGCTTCGGCGCATCCGCCGTTGTCTTGCAAGAACAAGATCAAAGTGTTCTCGTATTGGCCGTTCTTCTTAAGCGTATCAACAAGACGCCCGATTCCTTGATCCATACAGTCGAGCATTGCAGCATAGACTTCCATGCAGCGAGACTCCCATTCCTTGTTTTTGACGTTGCTCCAATTGCCAGCTTGAGGCGAAATTTGCCAGCGAGGGTCGATCAAGCCAATCTGCTTCATCTTTTCAAGGCGTGCGGTTCGGATGGTGTCGTAGCCAGCGTCGTATCGGCCTTTGACTTTGGCGATGTCCGATTCCTTGGCATGCATGGGCCAGTGCGCAGAGGTGTGAGCCATATAAAGAAAGAATGGTCTATCGTTGTTTTGCTGATGATGCTCGGTGATGAACTTGGCTGCATGATCGTTGATAGCATCGGTGTAATAGAACTCTTTTGGTTGGTACTCTAAATCCGCGTATGGCGAGATAAATTGATTGTCGCGAACCAGTGTGTTTGGATCGTAGAAACTGCCTGCCCCGTGGATCGTTCCGTAGAATCGATCAAAGCCGCGTTGCAATGGCCAATTATGTTTATCGGACTCGCTCTTGGGCTTGGCTTGCTTGGTCACATGCCATTTACCGGTCATGTACGTCGCGTAACCGGCGGATTTGACCGCCTCGGCAATCGTGACACACCGCTTATTGAGATCACCAGCATAGGCATCGCCGACTTTCGTGCTCCAGTCGTCGACCATATGACCGATCCCCGCTTGGTGCGAATAGAGTCCTGTCAACAAGGCGGCACGTGTGGGACAACAGCGAGCTGTATTGTAAAACTGCGTAAACCGCAGGCCACCTTGCGCGAGGGCGTCGAGATTGGGAGTATGGATCTCGCCGCCATAACAACCTATGTCCGAATAGCCAACGTCATCGGCCATGATCAGTATGATGTTCGGCGGCGAATTGGAAGCGAGAATCGGTGTTCCAATAGCGGCCAGAAATGCGAGAGCGAGGACACGAAAGGTTGGACGCGAAGGTGGAATGATCATGGTTTTTTCTTCTTGTTTCTCTTGGAATTATTCTTGGCCTGACTGGTCCCCGCGACCGCATCATAGTTGGGGTTTCGCTCGTTTGGTATCAACGCGTTGGTGGATTTGAACCAAGCCAATAGTTCATCTAGCAGTTCGTCCCTCTTTGGGGCGTTCTTGACTACCAGGTTATTCCGTTCGCCGATGTCGTCGGAAAGGTTGTATAGCTCGACGGCGTTGTTGGTCTCAAGTTTATCCCGCCCGCCGTCGAGTTGCCATTCTTCATGATAAAGGTGAAGTTTCCAATCACCTTTGTGAATCACACTCACGGGGCGACTGCGGAAGCCTGTCTGAACATCGAGTTCGCGGCCTCGGATCACGGGTGAGTCGAGATAACCTGGAAAGTGCCAGAAGATGGAGTTACGCTGGAGAGTGTTTTCTCCGCGCAGCAACGGCACAAGGCTTTCACCGTCGAGAGTTTTGTTTGCGGGCACATCAGCACCCGCCGCAGCTAGGAATGTAGGAAACAAGTCAATGTTGATCACCGGTACATTGCACTTGCTGCTAGGTTCGGTGACACCTGGCCAGCGAACGATGAAAGGCTCTCGAACTCCACCCTCGTAGTAGCAGCCTTTATCTCCTCGCAAGGGCTCTTGCGAAGACTGTTGTGTTCCGCCATTGTCGCTGGTGAAGACTAGCAACGTGTTCTTGTCGAGCTCTAGATCCTTGAGCTTTTCGAGCAAAAGGCCAACACTTGCATCGAGATCATACACGCAAGCAGCATAGAGTGGATTCGAATGTTGGGAACCGGGTGTTTTGGCTTTGAATTTAGCAATCGATTCGGTGCGGCCTTGGAGTGGCGAGTGGATCGCGTGATGTGCAAGGTAACAGAAAAAAGGCTTTTCTTTATTGGCTTGGATGAACTCACAGGCCTTCGTTGTGAGTGTGAAAACGCCTTTTGGATCTGAGGGTGGGCCAGCCTTGTTACCTTCGGAACCTTCTTGCTCGTCCCCCAACCCAAAGGAATCGAACGACACATCGAACCCTTGTTGTGTTGGCAGCGCACCGTCCTTGCCAGCAAGGTGCCATTTGCCAAAATGACCGGTAACGTATCCAGAGGCTTTCAGCGCGTCCGCAACAGTAACATTCGCTTTCGCAAGACCGTTCTTGTTCGGAATAGGGACCAATCGCTGAGCTCCCTTGTCTCCGCGATCCGTACTACCGACGGCATAGACATGGTGCCGGGGAGTATAGTTTCCCGAGAGCAAGCAAGCTCGACTCGGCGCGCAGTTTCCGGCAGCAGCATAGCCTGCGGTGAACACCATTCCTTCCGATGCAAGTCGATCGATGTTGGGTGTCTCAAAAAAATCGCTACCTTGGTAGCCCACGTCCTTCCAGCCGAGGTCGTCCGCAAAGATAAGGATGATGTTGGGGCGACCCGATGCGGCTACATAAGTAGGGAGGGCGATTGCGCAAAGCAAAAGAGACCAAATTAGCGTTTTCATGTGTGTTCCTCGTTGGGAGGTGGGATAGGCTTCTAGCCTGTCATTTTCAGCTCGACAGGCTGGAAGCCTATCCCACGAATGAATCGAGCGATCCCTAGCCGACGTATTTTTCATTCCTCGCTCTTTGCGTTTTTCTTCTTAGGCTTATCGCTATTCATTTGCTCGAAGGCTCGATCGAGTTCGACAGGTCGGGCACTGCTAAATTGATCCAGCACGCGTTGCAGTTTTAGAGCAGCCGGGGTTTCTTGTCCCTGTGGCTTGTTGCGGTTAAGCGCCTGTTTCTCGAATGGATCGGCTGCAAGATCAAATAATTCTCCCGTGCGGTAAAGTTTGTATTGACGATCGAACGCACACTCGCGAACGGTCAGGTCGAGTTTTTGTCTTGGTGAATACCAACAATAGAGCCATTCCCTAGATGGGCCTGCCTCACCCTTGAGTCGAGGCAAAAAACTAACACCATCAATGCCCGCAGGTTTTGCGATACCAACCGTATCACAAAGCGTTGGCAGAAAATCCGTACTGCTAATAAGGTCTTGGTTAACGCTGCCAGCTTTCATCTTCGCAGGCCAACTGGCAATGAACGGCACATGGGTTCCGCGTTTTGTTGTACTCCCTTTACCTCCTCGATAGTCGGTACCTTGAAAGCGACTCGTTATGCCGACGTTGGTACCGTTGTCACCGATGAACAGTAGCAACGTATTTTCGCGAATCTTACATTCATCGAGCTTGGCTATCACTTTACCGATCAACTTGTCCATGTAGGCTGTCATGTCGGCAAAATGTTTCGGTGCAACTTTTTGCTCCTCGTTGTTGACGGTTTTATCCCAGTCTGCGCTGTCCGGAGTTGGCTGAAATGGGTTATGCGTCAGGATCATCGGATAGTAGAGCATGAAGGGTCGTTGCTTGTTTCGCTCGATGAAGTCGAGTGCGAAGTCATTTACCAGGGTTGGGCCATACTCACCATTCGTAAAATTCCTTTCGACGCCATTGTACTCGAGGCCAGGATTTGCATAACGAGGAGGCCGCCGCGTATGCTGCCAAAGGCACGACTCATCGAAACCGAAATGCTGTGGCGAATCGATCTCGTGCCCAAGTTGCCACTTACCACATATCGCCGTCGCGTAACCGGCTTGCTTCATTAGGTTGCCAAACGTTACCTCGGTTCGTGGCAGTGTGCCGAAGTTAAGGTAATTCCGAATGTTGTACCGACCAGTCATGAGCTGTACTCGGGTGGGCGTACAAAGAGGCTGCACGTGGCATTGTTCAAAACGTACTCCACTGGCTGCAAGCCGATCTAAATTGGGCGTCTGATACGATTGCCCGCCATTCGCAGTGACGCACTCGTACCCAAAATCGTCTGCCATGATCAGAATGATGTTAGGGCGCGTCAAATCCTCTGCTGCAATCAATTGCCGACATGCAACAACGGCCAGCAATGTCATTGCAGTCCAGCTTAGTTTACACTTGCGATTCATTTGAAAATCACTTTCAATCGAGGGAATGGTTTGCAGGTTCACCGGTGCGAAGGTAGCTTTTGCGCGACCTCCGCAGTGTTGTAGGTCCAAGCGACTTGATTGTTGCTAGCATCCGAAATCTTGGTCAATCACGACAACGTGTTACATTCGTAGCTGCGAGTCTTAGCGGGGCTGCTGCTGGAAGCAGCCCACGTTTCTTGAAAAAGAAAAGAGACCTATTGTGTTCAGCGTTTCCAATGTACGGGTTACGAACCCTGTTATCCCGGATTGTACGAGTGCTATCGTCCGCCTGCAATCATGTCCAATTTTCGCGTGGACTCTAGCCTGTCCATTGCAGTGATCGAACCTCCTCATCCCCCGTCCCCTTCTCCTCCTGAGTACAGGAGGAGAAGGGGGGGAAAGACAAGACGCATGGATCTAGTTTCCTGTGTTCTTGTCACCCCCGAGCGATTGAGGGTGCCCCTTCTTTCTAGCTCCCCTTCTCCTCGGTACTCCGAGGAGAAGGGGTTGGGGGATGAGGAGCCACGCACGAGCCAAGCACTGGACAAACCATTACTAGTCATCACAACGCCTCGTTGGGCCAGGCACGAATCGAACCTCGATCGACCAGATACAAATTGGGAAAAAGACTCCGAGTCCTCGTTGAGCACTGACAATCAGAACGACAGGGTTCAGCCAGCGGTGGGAGAAGAGGTGTCTATTGGAGTGACGCTCGATCCGCCGCTTGGCCGCAACGGATTGTTACGGCTCGGCTCCGGTCTCCGCGCAGGACGTGTCACAACTTTGGTACCAGCTAGCTCTTGGCGTTTTCGTGCTGCTATGGCAATGGAATGAATATCGCCGCCTTCCAGCATTGCAAGCCTTTCACGGGTAGATCGGATCTCGTCAACAATCGGATCGAACATTTCAAATCTCCAGTAGGTCGAATGGCGTGCAAATCAACGGTGGCTCTATTCCTCGATCGCGACAGGCTCGCTCGATTTTTGGACGGTTCTCGGGATTCGCAATATGCTTGCAATTCCACGTCAAAAGAAATTGTATTCCATGAACAGCCGCCATGGAAATGTGAAATGCATCTATTCTAGCTTTCGGTGGTATCTGAAGGTCGTTCGCAATCTCCTCCGCAAGCGCCTCCACATTGTCGTTCATGTCAAGAACTGGGATATCGTTCAAGTAAATACGTCGCTCAGAAGCGGCAGAAGGATCACCCTGCTCACATTCGTCGATCACAAACTGTGATACAAAGATGTCAAATTCTGGTCGATGGTCATCCCACCACTCGCGCGTCGACAGTTGGTTTGCAGCCACACGAACATCCCGGCTACTGCGCATAGCCAAGTAACCAATTACCGTTGTTTCGAGATAGGCAGACCGTCTCATTCAGTTAGGTTTTCCTTCTGCCGTAACGGCTATCGTCACCCAGTCGCGGTAAGTAACGTTTCTAAAAGTCAAAGCACCCGATCCGCGACTTGGGTGCACGATTTTGTTCGTCCTGGGCTTCCATTATATCAGACTAACTAGCTCCCAATTCTTGAAGCCCTTCTTTAGTGTAGCGTGCGCTTGGACTACGTATTCAAACATAACTTTGGTATTACCGGCTGAGACAGAAAATGCACAGCATTTCGCAGTGTCATCAAAGTAGAAGTTTACGGCAAACGGAACAGCAACACAGTCGCTTAGTTCCGTCTTGGAAAGATCCTTTGTTTCCTCATCTGGCTTGCGATCATTCAGTTTCTTTAAAAACTTTGCAACTACATGATCGTGAAACATCTTGAACCAGTTGTCGCGATCCCTCCAGAATTGTTCGGCTGTCGGAAGGAGTTCCTCTAGCTCTTCTTTTGTCTCTGCTTCGAAGGTCACGGTAACCTCGTGTCCTTGGTGTTCCAGCTTGCTACTGAAATCCCCCAGCCAATTCTTATTAAGCCTCGCAAATGGGCTAGACGCGTCTGCTTCCATTTTTTCCTCTGGGGACGAACTTGTTTTTATCCCGGTTTGGGGTAGTTATCACTGAAGCTATCGGAGTTATCCCTGATTTGTCAACTTAGTTATCCCTGATTCAGGCCAATTATCCCGGCTTCAGTCTTGGCTGTCCCAGTGGATCTGTTTCAGTGATATCTAATTATCTCTGACAAGTCGTACCCACTGATTCCAACCCATTAGAGTGTGATTTTGTGGAGACGACAGTCACGGCGAGGGGGTTGACCAGCGTCTAGCCGATTCATTATAAAGTTGGATCAAGGAACAGCTGACTACAGGTGGAGTCCTGGCTAGCAGGCGCTTTTGACTTGGGAGATTCTTGCCCTGGTCTTTGTGATTAGTCGGCAGAAAATTGGGCCTCGATCGTAACACGGGCCGCCGCTCGTCGTGCGGTCTAGCCTAAATACTTGAACGAACCGCCGCACAAGGCCGACGGGATTCGAAATACCCCAGGCCCCCAAACGACAGCGGACGACCCGTATGAACAGAACCGCCCAATGAAAAGGCACCTATCCTTTACCCCTAGAGTAGTCCTGGTCGCGTTGATATTGACGCTGATCGTGAATCATTTTGTCCAGAGCTTTCTATTTGCTCAACGAGAGTCGAACGCGAATACCGTCGGCAAGCAGATTGCAATCCTGGCCGATGAAGCCATAAACGAGAGCAGCGGAATCGTTCGATCGCACACCAACCCAAATTGCTTTTGGACGCACAACGACTCGGGAGACAAGCCTCGACTGTTCCTAGTCAACCGCGATGGCAGAACGGTGGCTCGTGTCGGACTCTCAAAAGCAAAAGCGATCGACTGGGAAGACATCGCCATCCACATCGTCGGCGATGATGCTCATCTGATTATCGGAGACATCGGTGGCAATACCCAAAGTCGTAAACATGTCACGCTCTACATTCTCCGAGAACCGAAATTGACGGCGGACGACCTCAATCGTGAAGTGACGCTTGATCTGCCCGTCGACTTTGAACTTGAGATGGAGGTTGCTTTTCCGGGCGGTGTTACCAATTACGAATCGATCGCAGTCGATCACTCAAGTCATTCGATTTTGTTTGTCGAAAAAGGCAACTTCTCAGGCCGAGTGTATACGGTTCCATTGCCGTCACTCCTCGACGATAAGCCTAGGGTGCGAGTTGAGGCCAAGCAAGTTGGCGTAGCTCCAGTTCCGATGGCAACCGCTTGCGACATCTCAGCAGATGGGCGTTCGTTAGTCATCATCAGCTACAACATCGGGTTTCTTTTTCGTCGTGAGATTAGCACCGCGGGCGAAATTGAGTCATGGAAGACGGCGTTAGAGCGAGAACCTGCTGTCTTCTCGTTGGGCAGGTTACGGCAGACAGAAGCTGTTTGTTTTTCCAAAGACGAAAATTCCATTTTCGTCACAAGCGAACGAGCCCCAACCCCGCTTGTCGAAATTGAGTTGCCAGTCGATCGCAGTGGGAAATAGTCACTGCAGTAAAGCGTGATGATTTTTTCATTCAACGCCAATCAAGGCGATGTGATTTTCAGTTCCTTGATTTGGCCCTTGAAAGGTTCTTTTGCGGAATAGATCGCAACCGGTCTTTCGTTATCATGTCCAAGGCAAAAGTCTTCTGCTGGCTGGCGAGGAACGAAAGCGACCCCTTTCTTCTGAGCCACAACTTTGTCGTTGACGCTCAGAGTTAGAACGTGGTCTGCAGCTAACGACGCCGTGATCTTGGTATTGCCTAGAATAGGTGTTGGGGAAACAATCTCGGTTAAGTTGTCGCCGTTGCCATAACGCACAACAAAGACGACTCGGCCATCTCGTAAATGCAATGCATAGCCGGCCGAGAGACCACCGTGGGCTATTATGATTGTATCGCGCTGGTCGGTTTCCACTTGACAGGAAACGGTAAACGGCTGCCCACCGACTTGGGGAACTCTGTCGGATTGCGTAGCCGCCCCGATCGATAGGTCTGCAAGCGAAACCGACTTGGTTGCCGTATTCGACTTGAGAGGGTTTCCGTTTGGAGCCGAATCGGCCATAGGATAAAGCGTTTTTGGGTTCGCAACCTCCCCGGCGGGACGACGCGAGCTAGGGTTTTTACCGCCGATCTCCGCGTCCATCTTT
The DNA here is from genome assembly GCA_021736575.1 of Pirellula sp. GTDB lineage: Bacteria > Planctomycetota > Planctomycetia > Pirellulales > Pirellulaceae > JBKCUI01. Next base: position 43,541 of record JAIPFP010000012.1, read on the forward strand.
TCGGCCAGAGACAGAAGTTTGGCAACCATTTCCGGATGCTTATCTGCCAGATTGGTTTGCTCATGGATCTCTTCGTCGAGATTGTAAAGTCGCGGATTCTTGCCTGCGTCCGACTCTACCCCTTTACCCATCGATTCAGGCTGAGTCGCGATCGCAAGTTTCCATGGCCCTTGCCTGACCGCCTGGAGATTGTAACCGGAAAAGTAGTAATGAGCCTCGCGAGGTGATTGCGTGCTCTGTCCTAACAGCAACTTCGAGATATCGCGTCCATCGATGATTGTTTCAGCGATATTCTTGGAGGATACAGCGCCGCCTGCTAGTTCGACAAACGTAGGGAGCATATCGATAGTGCCAGCAACGCTGTCGCACACGCTGCCGGCTTTGATCTTGCCTGGCCAGCGAGCGATGGTAGGTACTCGAACGCCCCCTTCCCAAGTGCTTCCTTTGCCGCCTCGCAATGGGAGTGCACTGCCACCGTCGGAGCCCTTGACCAACCAAGGCCCATTGTCACTGGTGAAGATGACGAGCGTTTTTTCGTCGAGCTTTAAGTCTCGCAATGTGTCGAGGATTTTTCCTACGCTCCAATCGACCTCCTCAACCCAATCACCGAATCGGCCGTTGGACGACTTACCTCGAAAGGCTTCGCCGGGCCATATGGGTGTGTGAACAGCCGAATGCGGCAAGTAGAGAAAGAACGGTTGGTCTTGGCTGTCGCGTAGGAATCGAGTGGCTTCCTCGGTGTACCGTTCGACAATGCGACTCTGCTGCTCGTCGGTAAGAAACTCTGCCACTTTATCATCGCGTAGCAGCGGTGAAACTTTTTCGGTGCCACCCACAGCCTTACGTTGCATATCGTTGGAGTATGGGATGCCAAAGTAGCGATCGAATCCTTGTTTAGTTGGAAGGAACTCAGGTTGATCCCCGAGGTGCCACTTGCCTACACAAGCGGTTGCATAGCCCTTGTCCTTGAGGTGTTCGGCAATCGTTCGTTCGGCGGGATTCAGACCGTTTGCGTTGCCGGGGAAATACACGGCGGGGACAGAAATACGAGCACCGTAGCAACCGGTAAGCAGTTGCGCTCGCGAAACCGAACAGACCGGGGCTGCGTAGAAACTAGTCAGTTTCATTCCCTCGCGAGCCATTCGATCTAGGTTTGGCGTTTTCTGTTTCGTCGCTCCGAAAGGCCCGATGTCAGCATAGCCGAGGTCATCGATGTAGATCATGACGAAGTTGGGCTTGGCGAGATCCGCAGAGTGTGCCGGTCCGCTCAAGACCGTGAGGAACATCGACGCACATGCGCAAAGGGTTAACGTAGGATTCATTGAGTCGCACTGTATCTTGGGAGAAAATCGATTGAAAAGGGACTTTGGCGTGCGTTTTAGTTTACCCAATTCGATACCCTCCATGTTGCGGAACAGCTCAAGCCGTCCGGGGGTAACATTTCAATTCGTATCCAGATCCTGCAAAAAGACGAGAATGTTCTGTGGCTACTTCGTTCATTCCAAAGGCTAACGGATCCACCGCATTTTCAAACTTAGCTGTCCATTGTACGGAAGGGCGACCTGCTAGCCACTAAAAGGCACAAAGTCCACAAAAAGTTTGAAAGTTCGATTCAACAGATTTTTTGACCGTGGCACTTTTTGACCCAGCTTACTTTACGCTTGCGATTCATTTGAAAATCACTTCCAATCGAAGGGATGGTTTGGACGAATAGACTAACATGGTATTCCAATTCCCTACCTTCGTGTTTTCAAGAACGACAGCTGACGACCCGTATGAACAGAACCGCCAAATGAAAAGGCACCCTTCCCTTACCGTTGGAGTAGTCCTCGTCGCATTGACATCGACGCTAGTAGTGAATTATTTCTTCGAGAGCTTTCTATTTGCTCAAGAAGTGTCGAACGCGAATACCGTCGGCAAGCAGATTGCGATCCTGGCCGATGAAGCCATCAACGAGAGCAGCGGAATCGTTCGATCGTACACCAACCCTAATTGCTTTTGGACTCACAACGACTCGGGGGACAAGCCTCGACTGTTCCTCGTCAATCGCGATGGCAAAACGGTGGCTCGTGTCGGACTTTCAAAAGCAAAAGCGATCGACTGGGAAGACATCGCCATCCATATCGTCGGCGATGACGCTCATCTGATTATCGGAGACATCGGTGGCAATACCCAAAGTCGAAAACATGTCACGCTCTATTTTCTCCGAGAACCTAAACTGACGGAGGACGACCTCAATCGTGAAGTGACGCTTGATCTGTCCGTCGATTTTGAACTCGAGATGGAGGTTACGTTTCCGGGCGGTGTTACCAATTACGAATCGATCGCAGTCGACCACTCAAGCCATTCGATCTTGATTGTCGAAAAAGGCAACTTGTCAGGCCGAGTGTTCACGGTTCCATTGCCGTCATTCCTTGACGATAAGCAAAGGATGCGAGTTGAGGCGAAGCAAGTTGGCGTAGCCCCAGTTCCGATGGCAACCGCTTGCGACATCTCAGCAGATGGGCGTTCGTTAGTCATCATCGGCTACAGCATCGGGTTTCTTTTTCGTCGCGAGATTAGCGCCGCGGGCGAGCTTGAGTCATGGAAGGCGGCGTTAGAGCGAGAACCTGCTGTTTTCTCGTTGGGCAAGTTACGGCAGACAGAAGCTGTTTGTTTTTCCGAAGACGAAAAGTCCATTTTCTTTACAAGCGAACGAGTCCAAACCCCGATCTTCGAGATTGATTTGCCAATAAATCCCAATCGGTAGAGCAAAATCCCAATCGGTAGAGCATCACGGCTGGCTTTAGACGCGGGAAAACGCACTGAGTCGACGCTCTCACAGCCCCCCAGGCCGTCAAATTTTGCCAGGATTAGCTAACTGGCAAACGTTCAATTCCGTGAATTTGGGGGATCTTCTGGTCGATCCTGTTTCTCGTCAGAGTCGATTTATCCGCCTTGTTGCGATTTGCAGGAGTCTATTGCAGTGCCTCGCCTCTCGATCATTGTTCCTCATCTCCACGATGATGCTGGTCTCGAACTCACTCTCCTCTCGATTCTTGAGAATCGAGACAGTGACTTGGAAATCCTAATTGCTCACGATGGAAGCTACGCAGACCCCTACGAACTCGGTCAGGATGAAGCAGTCCTAATCGAATCATCGAAAGGTGTTACGCTTTCTTCGCAACTCAATTTGACCATCGCGTCGGCATGCTCACCTTACATCCAGGTGCTATTGCCCGGCGCGGTCGTGGAACGAGGTTGGTTCGAAGAAGCCCTGGAAATATTAAGCAACCGATCGATTTCAGCCGTTTGCCAACCTATTCTGTGTTCCGATACAGAGGAGGTCGTTTCCGGACTGTCCGCAGATTCCCTGCCCCATCGTCGTGTAACTGGCATCAGCGGCAACTTGGGCAGCCCTCTCCTATTCGGTGGTGTCTTCCGCAAGCGAATGTTCAATGCGGTGGGCGGATGGTTCGAGGCCAGTTCACGCGAAATCGCCGAAGTGGAACTGGCATTGCTTTTCTCGGTTCTCGGCCTTGAGATTGCAAGCACCGAGTCTGCAACGATTCGTGCCCCCAAGCGTCTGGTTGCGGGAACAGAATCCGGGTACGAGATCGGGCATGCCTGTGGGCAATTGGCCTGCGCCTACGCATCCGTTGAAGATAGCGGCATCGTCATCGATTCGCTCGCTCGACGACTCGGTCATCTCGCAAGTGGATTGATGAGCCCAAAGACCGTCGCGGAACGATTAGGTTGGGTCATGGGAATACGCAATCGCGTTTATGTCGACATCGTTCGCAATCGACTGGAGTCCGCCGCAAAAGCTGTATCGGGTCAGCCATCCACGCTTTCGATGCCGACGGCGTCGCAAGATGTGCGACGAAGAGCTGCATAGTGCGTAGTCCAAATCTAATCTTGGGATTAGCCGAATGGCGATAGCCACGGTTCTTGCGACAACAACCGGGGCTAGCGCCCAACGGCTAATTTATTGAACCTAATTCTTTGCGTTGACAAACCATTGGGCTCGTTTGATAGATTCGTGTAGCCTTTCGCAAAGGTTATTTGGCCGCAGTCCGTTTCTTGAGAATATCGAGATGGATCTTTCCGACGTCACCCATGTAGCTTGGATCACCTTGGTCGACACACAACTGAAGATACTTCTTCGCTTTCTCAACATCGCCGAGTGCATCGTAGTAAAGACCGATGTAGAGATAACCATAGAATCGCGATAGCTTCTGACCTTGTGTTCCCGCTCCCCCTTTTTCGGCAGCAGCGATGACGTCTTCTACCGAGAGCTTGCCCTGGATCAATTGTTGCACCTGCATCAATGGCACGCGTTGATCGTAGCCTGCCAACAACACGTCTTTCTGTGCGGCTTCGACACCGTTTAGTTTCACATTGCACAGAAAATGCCAGAACGCATTCTCAACATCATTTGGGTTTACTTCTCGATGCACAGCAAACTGATCAAGCCCCTCCTTGAACTTATCGGCGTAATAAAGCGAGATACCGCGCTGCCAAAGATACGGTTTGACCTGCGGATCCAATTCGATGCATTTATCGAAATCCGAAATAGAGTCAACAATTCTGCCGCTACGAAACTTCAATGATCCGCGAATAATATACAGGCGTGCGTTTCCTGGCATACTCGCCATGGCGATGTCCAACTCCTTTAACGCTTGATCGGATTTGCCATCTTTCAATGCTTGTTCAACACGTTGGCTCCAGCCTTCGGTGGTTGTCGGCGTTGGCTTTCCTTTGTTTGAGTCCTGTGCAAATCCTGCTAGGACTAAGCATCCGAAAACGGCCGAAAAACAGAGTACGCCAACCCATCTCGTGGTGCCGAGGTTTTTTCGAACGTTGGAATCGTTTGCGTTAATGAACGTTGGATTGGACATAAAAGCGGTTCGTCCCAATTGTTTTGTGAGAGATTTTCTTGTAAATTAAAAGCTATCCGTGCAATTAATATACAGTTAATTTGAATGATTTGCAGCATCCGGTCATGGTACAGTCTTTCCTTGTTCGAAATGCAACCGTAATCCTTCCATCAGGCAGAGCCGAAACAAACGTTTTGGTGGAAAACGGCAAAATTGTGAGCATTGATGCATCGGCTCATGCGACAGCCTCCGAAGTGATCGACGCGAAAGGATTGGTGTTGTTCCCCGGACTCATCGATGACCAAGTGCACTTTCGCGAACCAGGCCTAACGCACAAAGAGGATCTGCACACGGCCAGCCAAGCGTGCGCTGCCGGCGGCGTCACGTCTTTCCTGGAGATGCCGAACACCAAACCGTCGGCCGTCAATCAGTCACTGATCGAAGATAAGTACACCATTGCATCGAAGAAATCGATCGTGAACTTCGGCTTCTACATCGGAGCTACCCCCAGCAACATCGATTC
>JAIPFP010000200.1 GCA_021736575.1 Pirellula sp.
CGGCACATGACACCGATGGTTTCCAATGGGGCACCCCAGCGAATGCGTCTGCCACCCCAGCGATCATATTCTCCCCATGCATCCGCTGCCGGGGCAACCACACGATAGGCATCGTAATGAGGATAGTCCGAAAGGCCTGCATACCAACGCCAAGTCCGCTCTTCGCTTAGCGTGACGGAAGTCGGCAAGCGGCTGACTCGGTAGGGGAGCAACATGTCGAAAACTTGCTGAGGCGTTACGGGCTTGCCACCTCCATACTGCGGTTCACCGATGAACTCCACCGCATGTATCTTGGGTAACATCGCATCGGTGTCCCATTTTTCCAACGGCCACAAGCGATTGAAAAGTTTGAGCGGATAGCGATCATAAAGTTTCGGATTGTCGGTGTACCCTGAGACATGATCGATTTGTCCAGCGTTGACATGCAGGTGGCACAACAATCGAAGGTAGGCTTCTTCGGTCGCCGATTTGTTCACCCAACCGCCGCTAATGTCGAATGCTTCTCGCTTGATCCGTTGATGCGTCCACAACGATCCTGCGTTTGTCTGGAGCTCCAGTGCTGCATACGTTAGTGGCAATTTGGAAGTCTTTAGTTTGATAAAGCCGCGATCCTTTGCAGAGACTGACGCAAGTGTAGGCGACACTTCTTGCGGCCAAAGCACTTGCCACGACGTGTTGTCCTTGGGAAGCCACAGACGCAAGCCGGTGATCTCCAAGGTCACTGCAGAATCATTGACAACGTGCATCACAATCGTGTCTGGCTGCACACCCTCGGAAGCGAGAAATGTCAAGGCAGATATCCAATGTTTCGGTTGCTCAATAATCCGTGTTGTCGCCGCGAGTCCTTCGCCCTCGACAGTAAACTCGTTTCCAACACCCCATTTTGCCGACTTGCCATTGAAGGACCAGACGGTCATCGCGCCAGGTGGTGGCTTGACCGCAGTCCCCATGTCATGCCAAGCCCAGTCGCCAGACTCAAGCAGCGCCGATGGGGCATCACCGTTGAACTTGAGTGGTGAGGTGAACTTGAGTGGTGTGGCTGATCCCAATACGAACATTTGAACGCGGGCAGCCATTGCGGGGTCGCGAGGTCGCCGGTACCGCATGGATTCTTCCATGCGATGGGGGATAACGGCCAATCCCACTATCTCGGGAGAAGATTGAGTTTGCGAATCATCCTGAGCAATGCAATGTGGCTGGCTTGTGCATACGACAGCTACGGAACTAACCGCAAAGAGCAAAGGGAATACTAGGTGAAAGTGTTTCACAGTGTTTTTCACAGTGTTAAGTCGAATGATGAGTCACTTCGGGCTGAGTTCTTCGATGATGATATCTTTGTAGCGGACGATGGAGCTCGCATTGCCGTGGATCTGAACCGCAATCATGCCCGATTCATCCATGCCGGACTCCGACTCCGTGAAGTCCACAGTCTGGACTCCGTTGAGCCACAGTTGAATGCGAGGCCCTTCCGCTCGGATACGGTATTCGTTCCATTCGCCCAATGGCTTGCGTGCTTTCTCGAGTACTTCTTTCGAAGGTTGCGATAGCATTTTATTGCGGCGACTCTCATCGTAAAGCGCTCCGTCAAACCCAGCCCCGAGGTCCGCTTGATATCCAGAAACTTCATGATGGTTCGGAATGCGTTTCGAGCGAAACTGCACACCGCCATTGACGAAGCCCTCGGTTCCTTCCAGCTTCCACTTCAGCGTCAAATCGAAGTTCCGAAATGATTTCGTTGTCGCCAGGAAATTGTTCTTTTCTTGTTTCTTGTCGAGTGAGCCAGCGGTAAGTGCTCCATCCACGATTCGCCAGACTGTTTCGGTATCGCCTTCCCATCCGTTAAAGCTTTTCCCGTCGAACAATCGCACCGATTCAGCACGCAGGTAACCTGAATCCCGCAGCCAATCCGCCAGCCGTAGGTGCCATGTCGACACAGGTCGTTCGGACGCTCGAATTCCGTATCCATGACCGCCTCGAGCGAAAATATGCAACTCTGCCGGAACACCCGCCTGTTTCAATGCAATGAACAAGGAAGCGGCTTGCACTCCACGAAAGGAGTCGTCTGCGGTGACCGCAAGAAACATGGGTGGCGTTTCGGGTGTGACTTTCACTTGAGAGCCGAGCGCGACTTCTGTCCGATCATTGTACTTTTCGCCTAGGTAGGCTGCATAAATGGGACACAGAAAATTCGGCTTGCAACTCTGTTCATCGATTGCATCGCGCGAAGCATAGCTCGCATTGTCACCCTGTAGACCTGTCATGATCGTCAAATGCCCTCCAGCGGAGAAGCCAAGCACCCCAACTCGCCCCTTGTCGATTCCCCATTCAGCGGCTTGAGCTCGCATTAGGCGAACCGCGCGCTGAGCATCCTGCAAGGCTTCGAGGTGCGGTTCGTCCGGATCGCGACGAGGCACGCGGTATTTTAGGACACCCGCAGTGACACCTTGCGTGTTCAGCCATTTCGCAACTTCCAGACCTTCTTTGTTCCAAGCCAACATGTTGTAGCCGCCTCCGGGGCAGATAATCATGCCGCAACCATTCGCGACTTCTGCAGGCGCTCGATAAACGGTCAACGAGGGTGTTTCAACGAGATTAATACGTTCTGGATCGGTAGCGTTGGCTTTGAGCTGCGCTATTTTTTCCTGAGTCAATGGCTTGGCGCCAGCAGGAAGCCCTTGCGGCCAAAGAATCGACTCTGACGGTTCGTCCGCAACCAAACGCCAAGGGGTCATCGACGCGAATGCGACGATCCAAAGAAAGGAGAGAGTTTTCATGAATGTCGTACCTTGAGTGTCACCTATTTTGAGAAACGTTTTGAGTCCGATTCGGCCAATCCAAATGCTGGTGCAGGAATTCGAAAGTCCCTTCGCCGTTGATGCTGTGGCCTCCTTGAAAAAACTCGATCGCAACGCGATCGGATAGACCAAATTGGGCGTAAAGCCAGCGGACTTTGGCAAACTCATGCGCTACCCACTGATCGCGTCCCACCGCGTCGTTGTGGCCACGCTCGACCATGAATGGTCTGGGCAACATCAAGTAAGCCATCTCTGCGTAGTCGAAGGTCGACCCCAGGTTCCAATAGGGCATCTCCCATTCGATGGTATTCATAAAACTAAACGGCTGATCGGTTGCAGCTACTTTGCGCGTCCACTGGTTGAAATCGCCAGAGCAGATCGACAAACAGTACTTCTCCAAAATCGATGGCACTCGCACGGCCGTCTCGCCTCCATAACTAAGCCCGTAGAAGGCGATCCTGTTTCCATCGACAAACGGCAATGAATCAAGCCACCTTAATGTTTGATCATGGGACGCAACGATAAAGGAAAACAAGGTGCAGCCAATCGATTTCGCTTTTCGGTCGAGCCAGCGATACTCGTCCTCGCCGCGATAAAGATTGTGCGGGGCGAAGGTGATGAATCCGCGATTGGCTAGCTCGGCCGCGAAGTTGTTATACGCCGAATGGTTCGCATCGACCGTGTCCATCGGTAACCCGTTTCGTCCATGTTGGCAAACCACGACCGGACGTTTTTCGCTTGACTTGAGGTCCTTGGGGAGTATCAATACACCCCAAGCGAAAAATTGATCGTGAACGTCCAGCACCACGTCATAAGCGACCCATTTGTCTGTCTCCCGTACCTTGCGAGTCCTCGCGTTGGGAGGGAGAAATTCCGCATCGAAGCGGCCCATCGCATCGTCTTGAAAACGCTTCCGAACAGCCTTGGACGCAGCAAGGAAGGAATCTGGACTCGTCACAGCATGTTTGCGTTCCGTACTCCATCCGCGTTTCGTAAAGTCCGGCATCAGCTTGAACAAAAACGACTTGTCACGCACATGCTCGGATTGCTGAACAAGCGATTGAATGTGCGTTTCCAACTGAGCAACACAGCGTCGCTGTCGTTCCGCAATTTGTTTCTCTGCTCCGAGACGTAGGTCGACCAACCGCTCGGAGTCGAGAGGTTCGGACTTTTTTGGCCCGAAATGGTCCAGGAACGCAGAGACCGCTTCGGCTGACCAAGGACCGGTGGTTTCGTTTTTGTTTCCCGCGATCAATGTCGGTGGAGATGCGTCGTTTCCCAAACGAATATGCCCAAATTCAGACTTTATGCGAGAGAATTCAGGTGTCTTGATTTCCCCTTTGTGCCCGGTAACTGTCGGAAAGTCGCTATGTTCGATGATAAGCGTTCGTGGCAAAATCAACGAGGCGACTTCGGCGTTACCATGGGAACGCGCTCGGCGCCAAATGCTGCGATAGATTGGTTCGGACCAACTGGAATTGCTCGAGTCAAAATAGCCACTGATCAAGACATTATCAATTCGTGTGTCGAGGGCTGCGGCGTGCATGGCAATCATACCCCCTTCGCCGTAACCTAAGACACCTAACCGTTGCTGCTCAGCCTTGCGACTTGCAAACCAATCCACTGCGGCCAGAACTCGCTGTATGTCGTAACCGATCACATGTCGGCCCATGTGAAATGCTTGACGATGAATCCATTCGCGTTCCGTCATGTCTGCGCGTCGAAGCCGTTCCTCCTCGGTTGCCAGTTTCGAACGGCTTACCATAGTAGGTATCAGCAAATCAAAGCCTTGAGTCGCAAGTTTCATTGCGATCTGTTTGCCACGATCGATTCCCTCCGTCAGCCCAAGCAATTGTTCTGGAGATTGGTCCGCATCGGGAATGACAACACACATGCCATTGGCGTTCCTTCGCTGCTGGACGAACAATCCTTCGCCGAAGATGTCTCCCAGCACGGGCCAACGGACTTGATAAATTTCGAAGGTTTCCGTCTGCGCAACCAGCGCTGGATTGTCGTCATCACCGTATCGTTCCAGACGTGGTGGCAACCGGTCTTCTACGACCCCTAGAACTTCACGCAGGTCTGCCCGCTGAAGTTCCTGTTGCTCCCCTGTTGAGATCGACAGCTTGTGCCGAGCAGTGTTTGCCTGATCGATCTCGTTTTCGATGAATCGATGCGCACCAAACATCAGACGGCCGGAAAGGTCCGACTCCGGCCATTCGAGCGGTTGCGTTCCGACAAGTGGGGCGACTTCGACGACCTCGCGTTCGGGCAAAGATAGGAGCAAGCAGATCGTCGCCCAAGAGGTAGCTGAGGTTGAAATAAACTGATCCTTGCCGTGTGGAAATCCTGTCTCAAAATAAGTTTGAAAGGGTTTGCTTCGGCTGACGACGTGCCAAGAACCGTCGTTGCGCTGCGAGGTCACGAGAAATTGAATGCCACGTTGCCAGACCACATCATCGACAGGCATCCCAGACCGGTTCAATGCATAGAGAACGGTGCCTGCCGCGTAGGCATCACTCTCCATCCCCTTCAATTGAGCCCAGCCACCATCCTCGCGTTGGGAATCCTTTAGTAACGTTATCATGGTCTTGCGAAATTCGAGAGGTAAATCGACGAATTGCGTGGACAGCAAGCAAAAGACTTGATCCTCTGTATCTTTGGGTGCCTCCTGAGTCAACCACTTAGCCGCATTTATCTTTGCCGTTTCCGTTCTCGCCGAGTCCGCATCGCGACCGAATGCAGCCAGGGCACGCAACGCGAGGTAAGTTGCAGTGAAATGACTGGCTTCCGACGGTGGTCGTTCGCTCGAGCGTTTCCAGAACCCCTGATCGCTTTGATTGGTCAACAACCATTCGACCACTGCGTCGGTGACGTCGTCCGCTTCTCGACCTCCATCTTCCAGCGTCCACAGCGCATATCCTGCCGTATCGACTCCACCTCCCTGCCCTTTTCCGTCTTTGTAGTTTTCTAGACCGCGTTTCAAGTGAGCGTGCGTGTGTTCGATTTGTCGCTGCAAATTGGAAGGGTCCGAATGGAAGCCACGATGGTTCGCTTCGACGAAGGCGAGGACCGGCATTGCTTGGCTGTGGCAAGTGAAGCACTGACGTTGCTCAGCCGAACCAGCCGACGCACGTTCCAATAGCGGGAGTGCACGCTCCACGCTGCTTCGCACTTCCATTTCTTTGAAATGTGGGCTTTCCGCTGCTACCCGAGATGCAATTGTCAACAAGCAATAACCCAACAATAACGATGCGAGCGCAAGGAGTTTGTTTGAGGCGGACATGATTGCTTTCTGTCGTGGACAAATTCTCGAGTCGAATTCGAACCGTATTGTACCTGAAATTCGTTGGCCACTCATCGAACCATTGGAGTTGTTTCGAAATCCGAATCAAGCACCCAATTGGTATTGATCTGTTCGCCTCGCATGAAGCGTTCGTAAAAGCCTCGATTGTTCGGATTGGAGTGCGGATATTTGTCGAATATCTTGCCGTTGCCAAACATGCGAGGGTCTTCTTGTTTCCGAAGTTGGTCCTCCATTCGCTCTCGCAGCATTTTCAATCGACTCGTCGATGAATCGAGCGATGCAATATTGTTCACACAGTCAGGATCGCTAACTAAATCGAAAAGCTCCTCTTCGGGGCGTTTTCCGAAACAAAGAGACCAGTGCATTGACGCACCGGCTAGGCGACGTGCGTTGAGAATCGAAGTCTTAGTCGCTCCGGCATCGCAGTTCAAATAGCCCGTTTCTGGATTGCATGCAGGCCAACGGTCAGGTTCATAGTTATGTAGGTATAACGCATCGCGAGTTACCATTCCGCGAATCGGATAGCCCACATCGTTCGGTCTGCCGATATCATGACGCTCCATTCCGATCAACACATGGTCACGAGCGGGATTCGCGTTGCCTGACGCCGAACGAAAGACATCCGTCAAGCTAACGCCTGATGTTGCAGCCATTTTCGTCATCTCCCAATTCAGACCCGCGACCTCAATGATCGTAGGTGCAAGATCGATGAAACTCACGAAGTCGTCAATCTTCCTGCCTGGCGACTCAATATGGTTCTTCCACATCATTGCCATCGGGACGTGATTAGACGCTTCATAAGCGCCTCCTTTGCCGCGAGGGAAAGGCATGCCATGATCCGAGGTTACGATGATGAGCGTATTGTCCAGCAATCCTCGGCGACCGAGTGAGTCTAGCATTCGTCCAAGGTGCGCATCGAAATGCTCAATTTCCACGGCGTAATCAAGCATGTCGTTTCGAACGGTTTCGTTGTCGGGCCAGTAACTGGGCACCCGCTCGATGTCTTGCAGTGATTTACCTCCCTTGTTGACACCCGATCCGAACTCATAAGCGCGATGTGGTTCGACTGCTCCGTACCAAAAGCACCACGGGGCACCGTTTGGGGCGGTATCGAGAAAGTCGTCAAAATTCGCGGCATAGTCGTTGTTTCCAATGCCTGAGGTGGGTGGCTTCGCAGTTCGAGCGTTAAACGCTTTGCCAGTCATTTGCCGCGGCTTGCCATTGATGTCAACCGCGACTCCAGGCCCCCAACCCTTGGCAGTGTGTCCCATGTGCCAGCCATGGCTGCTCAAGACTTCGGGCCAACCCCTAAACTCACTTGGGAAATAGCAAAGGTGGTTCGCTGCTTCCTTCAACTGCCAAGAATTGCGTCCAGTCAAAATGCAAGCGCGGGAAGGAGCGCATTTTGCGTTGGGCGTATACGCTCGCTGGAACAATAATCCTTCGGACGCAACTTTGTCGAACGCAGGTGTCTTGGTCCACTTGCATCCGTAGGCACTCGCGTGCCCGAAACCCCAATCATCGGCGATTGCAAACAAGATGTTGGGGGGGGATGCATCGTTTGAGCAAGCCGTGTTGTGGATCATCGCAGCCAAAAGCATCGAAAGCCCCAAACCGGTTCCAAAACGGTTCAATCGTATGGTTTTCATCGAGTCACTCAATTTTCCTATGTTGCTGTATTGGGGGCTAAATCAACTTTAAAGCATGTTTTGCAGCAGATGGTTCGTCTTTAGGCTCTATTTGCTTCGATCGAACCGTGTTCCGTCAAGCGAATTGCTGGCGATTCGATGTTCGTTCGGCGATTCAACGTCGCCAGCATCAGTGGTTTTGATCTAGCCACAAACGCGAAAATCGAGAGAATTTCGGTTTGTCCGTTGGCGATCCGTCATTGTAGTGTCCCTTAGGTAAATCATGCAAAAGACTCTTGTCCTTCTTAAACCAGACTGTGTTGAACGTCGATTGATCGGCGAAATTATTGGCCGATTGGAGCGCAAAGGACTCAATGTCATCGCCATGAAGATGTTGCGAATTACACCTGCGATGTCCAAGCAGCACTATGCAGAACACGTTAGCAAGCCATTCTATCCGAATCTCGAGGACTTCATTACGTCCTCACCGATTGTTGCGATGGCGGTTGAAGGTCTTGAAGTGATCCGAGTCGTGCGGGAAATGCTTGGTGCCACCAATGGACTCAAGGCTGCTCCAGGCACCATTCGAGGTGACTTTTCTAGCTCGCGTCAAATGAACCTCGTACACGCTTCGGATAGCGAAGAGTCTGCGATTCGCGAATTGGAGCTTTACTTTCAACCAAACGAAATCTGCGAATATACCCCAACATTGGTTGGCAGCTTCCGTGCTGGCGACGAATCTTAAAACCCGTTTCGAGCTCAAATCACCTAGCACAGCGCTTCCTTAAACAACTGAACAAACCCAATGCGTCGCAACGACATCCGAAATATTGTCATCATCGCTCACGTCGACCACGGCAAAACCACGATGGTCGATTGTTTGCTCAAGCAGAGCGGTCAGTATCGCGATTCGCAGCTTCAAGGTACTTGCATCCTCGACAGCAACGATCTTGAAAAAGAACGCGGCATTACGATTCTTTCGAAGAATATTGCGATCGAGTACAAGGGCGTGAAGATCAACTTGATCGACACCCCTGGTCACGCGGACTTCGGAGGTGAAGTGGAACGCGTGGTTCGAATGGCCGATGGAGCTTTGGTCTTGATGGATGCTTCGGAAGGTCCGATGCCGCAGACCCGATTTGTTCTTTCAAAAGCCCTCGAACAGGGTGTCAAGCCGATCGTCGTCATCAATAAGATCGATCGACCCGACGCGCGTTGCAATGAAGTCATCGAGGAAGCTCTGATGCTGCTTGTCGACTTAGGTGGCGAGCACTTCATGGACCATTTTGACATTATCTTTGCTTCTGGACGAAGCGGCTATGCGACGCATGACTGGAAAGTTCCAGGAGAAAACATGGTGCCGCTTCTAGACATGATTCTGGAAAAAATCCCTGGACCGGAGGTCGAGCCAGATGCGCCATTGCAGATGCTGGTCACAAATTTGGACTGGTCGGACTACGTTGGCCGGATTGCAATCGGTCGAATTCAGTGCGGCACCATGAAGAAGGGACAAACGGTTGACTTGGCAAAAGACGAAGGACGCGTTGTGCCTGCTACAATTGCCAATCTTCAGATTTTCGACAAGCTCGGTCGAATCGATACGGAAATGGCGTCAGCGGGGGACATCGTCGCCGTAGTTGGCCTGACGGATATCGAAATTGGCGACACGATTTGCAACCGAGGAGAACTCAACGCTCTACCTCGATTGCGAGTCGACGAGCCAACATTGGAAATGATATTCAGCGTTAATACTTCTCCATTGGCAGGTCGTGACGGCAAGTATGTAACGACGCGTCAATTGAAAGCACGACTTGAAAAGGAACTTGAGCGCAACGTAGCGCTGCGTGTCCGACCATTAGAAGGTACCGAAGCGTTTGCGGTACGAGGGCGAGGTGTTTTGCACTTGTCCGTGCTGATCGAAACCATGCGTCGCGAAGGCTACGAAATGAGCGTCAGCAAGCCTCGCGTCGTTTTGAAGCAAATCGATGGCAAACTTCAAGAACCTTACGAAGTGCTGAATGTCGAGGTGCCAACGGACAAAGTTGGACCAATCATGGAATTGGTTGGCAATCGACGTGGAATACTCGACGAGATGACACCGCGAGGAGAATACACTTTGCTGCGGTTCTCAATCCCCGCCCGTGGACTGATCGGCGTGAGAACGAAAATGCTCAACGCAACTCAAGGCACAGCCATCATTCACCATCGCTTTTCGGGCTATCAACCCATGGAAGCGGACTTGCCTCGCCGTGCAAACGGTGTTCTTGTCTCCATGGTACCAGGCCGAGCGATCCCTTATACCTTGTTTGCATTGCAAGACCGCGCGGAACTATTTGTTGCACCGGGGGACGACGTCTACGAAGGCATGGTGGTTGGTGAAAATGCTCGCGACAACGATTTGTGTGTAAACCCAACCAAAGAAAAGAAATTGACGAACGTTCGAGCAGCAGGTAGCGATGAGAACATCATCCTCAAACCGCACCGTCAGATTTTTCTCGAAGCGGCTCTTGAATACATTGAAGACGATGAATTGGTGGAAGTAACTCCCAACATCATTCGCATCCGTAAAGTATTCTTGCGTGAAAACGAACGTCGCCGACAGACCAAGTCACCCGGCGAATTGGCCGGTTAGTAACCCTCAGACGGTCGCACCTGCCGGGTGCAACCGAAGAGCCTATTGGTCTCAGTGGTTTCCGCAAATGTTTATTTACCTCGATAACCACGCTACCACTTGTATTGATCCGAACGTGATTGACGTCATGGTTCGCATGATGGAGACACATTATGCAAACCCCGGGAGCACGACCCACGAGGCTGGTAGATCCGTTGCGGAACTGGTTGCGGGCGCGACACAAAAGATCGCGTCGCACTTTCATGCGGAGTTTGATGAAATCATCATCACAAGCGGCGCAACTGAGAGCAACAATTTGGCGCTTTTCGGCGTTGCCATGCATCCCAAGCAAACGCGGCGTCGAATCGTTTCCGCCGTCACAGAGCACAGAGCAATTTTGGATCCGTTGGCCCGGTTGGAAAAACATGGATTCGATGTAGTCCGACTGCCGGTTTTCCCAAACCAGCATCCGTTTGCAGGCGGAATTGATTTGTCGTTAGCGGCTGAGTGCATCAATGAAGATACGGCCATAGTCAGTGTCATGCTGGCTAATAATGAGATAGGAACCATTCAGCCTTTGGCTGAAATTGCGAAACTCTGTCAGCGATGGGGGGTTCTGCTGCATACCGATGCAACTCAAGCAATTGGGCGATTGCCGATGGACGTCCAAGCGATGGGAGTCGATTTACTGAGCTTTTCCGCACACAAATTCTATGGTCCGAAAGGGATTGGCGGTTTATTTGTTCGGCAATCGCCGGAGGCAGTGCGAATTCAAGCTCAAATTGTTGGCGGCGGTCAGCAGTTCAACCTCAGGTCTGGAACTCTAAACAGCGTTGGAATCGTGGGAATGGCGAAAGCACTTGAAATCGTTGCGTCAAATCTGCCGACGGACATGCTGCAACAAGCCTACTTACGCAACTTGCTTTGGGTGTTATTGAATGAACAGATTGACGGTCTACAGTTGAATGGCCCGGATTGGAATGTCCTGATTCAATCTGAGTCAACTCGGCTAGTTAACAATCTCAACGTATGTTTTCCTAAGGTGGAAGGTCAGTCGTTGATGTTGGAATTGCCCGATCTGGCGGTAAGCAGCGGAAGTGCTTGTACGTCGGTAGAGCCCCACCCCAGCCATGTTTTAATCGGTATCGGGTTGAGCGAGGATCAAGCCAGAGCAAGTTTGCGATTTGGGATCGGACGATTCAATACCGAAGCAGAGGTTCGTCAGACTGCGGAATGGATTGGTAGGGCGCATGCAAAACTTGCTGCGTTTGCCGCTTGACCGAGGAATCCGACGGATCGACAATAGTAATTCTTGTGCAGCGTACTTTCCTCCAACGATCTAGAGATCGAATGAGCCTTGCCCCATCCCCAAACGTGGTGAACCGTTCTGTTGAGACGACTGCCACCAAACAAGTACCTGACCTGAATGGTCGTTTCGGCGACTTTGGCGGGCGCTATGTTCCCGAGACTCTGACACGTGCATTGGACGAACTGATTGTGGAATACAATCGGGCCATGCAAGATCC